>JAGLBH010000100.1 GCA_018260285.1 Arthrobacter sp.
GCCGTCCACCACGCTCTGGCGGCGCGCGTAGACCACCACGGAGTTCTTCTCAGAGGAGTCCGCAAGGATTTTCGCGAAGGCGGTGCCCCACGAGCCCGAGCCGAGAACGGCGATCTTGGTCATGCCTGCTTCTTCCGGGGGTCGAAGCGGACGGCGGGAGCCTTCTCCCCGCGGATCGACTCGAGCTCTGCTGTGATGGCGGACATGATGCGATCGGTTGCCTCTTCCAGGAGAGCCTTCGTCACGGGCTGGCTGCGCAGGTCGTCGAGATCTACCGGGGGCAGCGCCGTGACTTGAAGCTCGGGGCGGAAGGCCGGGCGTCGTCGAACCCCGGAGGTGGGGAAGACCTTGTGGTCGCCCCAGTGGACGATCGGCACGACAGGCGCCCCGGTGGCCAGCGCCAGGCGGGCCGCTCCCGTGTAGCCTCGCATGGGCCAGAGCTCCGGGTCCTTCGTGAGCGTGCCCTCGGGGAAGACGATGAGGGCCGACTCGGGGTCCTCGACGATCTTCTGAGCCGCCTCGATGGACTTGGCGGCGTCGGCTGAGCCCCGGACCACGGGGACCTGGCCGGTGAGCTTCATGACCCGGCCCACCACGGGCCAGCTGAACATGGAGTCCTTCGCGAGGTAGTGCGGGAAGTAGCCCTCGGCCACAAGGAAGTGACCGATGATGAGCGGGTCGATGACCGTGAGGTGGTTGGAGACGACGATGATGCCGCTCCCCTGGCGCACGTTCGCCTGCCCGCGCCACGTCTTCCTGAAGGCTGTCTCCAAGAAGGGGATGACTGCCGTCTTCACGCCCGCGAGGGTCCGCAGAGCGCTCTTGTCACTCGCCATGATCTGGTTCAACTTCCTGCCGTTGGTCTCACGAGAAGGGTGCCGCTGCGCGCTGCAGCGACACCCTTATGCTCTCACGGACAGATGGTGCTCAGAGCTCGTCGACGTCGAAATCCGCCCCGAGCCCGCGGAGCTTGTCCTCGAAGCGCTCGTAGCCGCGGTTGATGACCTCGATGCCGGTGACGCGGGACGTCCCCTCGGCGGCCAGAGCCGCAATGAGGTGGCTGAAGCCGCCGCGCAGATCCGGCACGTCGATGTTCGCGCCCGTCAGCGGGGTGGGCCCGGAGATGACGGCGGAGTGGAGGAAGTTCCGCTGGCCGAACCGGCACGGGATCGAGCCGAGGCACTCGCGGTGAACCTGGATCGTGGCGCCCATGCGGCGGAGCGCCTCCGTGAAGCCGAACCGGTTCTCGTAGACGGTCTCGTGGACGATCGAGACGCCCTTGGCCTGCGTCAGCGCCACGACGAGAGGCTGCTGCCAGTCCGTCATGAAGCCGGGGTGCACGTCCGTCTCGAGCACGAGCGGGTTGAGCTCGCCGCCCGGATGGTAGAAGCGGATGCCGTGGTCGTCGACCTCGAACTCGCCGCCGACCTTGCGGAAGGTGTTGAGGAAGGCGGTGAGGTCCTGCTGGTCCGCTCCCTCGACATAGATGTCGCCGCGGGTCACGAGCGCTGCAGAGGCCCACGAGGCGGACTCGTTGCGGTCCGGAAGCGCCTTGTGGTTGTAGCCGCGCAGGGTGCGCACGCCCTCGATGCGGATGACACGGTCCGTCTGGACCGTGATGATGGCGCCCATCTTCTGGAGCACCGCGATGAGGTCCAGGATCTCAGGCTCGACGGCGGCGCCCTTGAGCTCGGTGATGCCCTCGGCGCGGGTGGCCGTGAGGAGAACCTGCTCGGTGGCGCCGACGCTCGGGTACGGGAGCTCGAGCTTGGCGCCCTTGAGGCCGTTGGGCGCCGTGATGGAGATGCCCTCCGGCGTCTTGTCCACCACTGCGCCGAACTGGCGGAGCACCTCAAGGTGGTAGTCGATCGGGCGGTCGCCGATCTTGCAGCCGCCGAGGTCCGGGATGAACGCCTGGCCGATCGAGTGAATGAGGGGCCCGCAGAAGAGAATCGGGATCCGGGAGTCTCCGGCGTGCGTGTTGATGGCCGCGCTCGTGGCGCTCTGCGCCTTGGCGGGATCCATGTGGAGCTCGCCCTTCTCCGCGTCCCAGGTCACCTCAACGCCGTGGATGCGCAGGAGGCTGGTCACCACCTCGACGTCCTTGATCTCCGGGACGTTCCTCAGCGTGGAGGGCGTGCTGCCCAGCAGTGACGCGACCATGGCTTTGGGCACAAGGTTCTTCGCGCCGCGAACGGTCACTTTCCCCTCCAGGGGCTTTCCTCCACGAATCGTGAGCACACTAGCCATGAAAACGGATCTTCCTCATTCTCTTAGGGGAGCACATGACAGGGGGCCAAACGCTCTCCCCCAGCATAGGCGCTGGGCCTGTCAATTCGCTTGAGGCAGAGTCCTCGGCTTGAAGGACGGGCGGCGGCTTTCGTACGCGGCGATCTCGTCAGACGAGGAGAGGGTCAGCTTGATGTCGTCCATCCCGTTGAGGAGGCGCCACTTCGTGTCGGGGTCGATCTGAAAGGTCGTCTCCACCGAGCCGCACTCGATCGTCTGGGCCTCGACGTTGATGCGGACATGGGTCCCGGGAACCGTTTCGAGCTCCTTCTGGATCCGCTCCACATCAGACTGCTCGACGACGGCGGCCAAAACGCCCTTCTTGCCCGCATTGCCGCGGAAGATGTCCGCGAAGCGAGAGGAGATGACGGCCTTGAATCCGTAGTCCCGCAGCGCCCACACCGCGTGCTCGCGGCTCGAGCCCGTGCCGAAGTCCGAGCCTGCCACGAGCACCTGGGCCCCCGCGTACTCCGCCCGATTGAGCACGAAGTCCGGGTCCTTGCGCCACTGCGCGAAGAGAGCGTCCTCGAAGCCGGTCTGGGTGACCCGCTTGAGGTAGACGGCCGGGATGATCTGATCCGTGTCCACGTTGGACTCGCGCAGCGGTACGCCGACGCCGTCGATGTTCTTGATGGGTTCCATGGCTAGGCTCCTGCCGTTGCGAGGGCTTCGATGTCAGAGGGAGAGGACAGGCGTCCCGTGATGGCCGTGGCCGCAGCGACGAGCGGGGAGACGAGGTGCGTCCGCCCGCCCTTGCCCTGGCGTCCCTCGAAGTTGCGGTTGGAGGTGGAGGCGCAGCGCTCCCCCTCGGCAAGCTGGTCGGGGTTCATGCCGAGGCACATCGAGCAGCCGGCGAAGCGCCACTCAGCGCCGAAGTCCGTGAAGACGCGGTCCAGGCCCTCGGCCTCCGCCTCGAGGCGCACCCGGGCGGATCCCGGGACGACGAGCATGCGGACGCCGTCGGCGATCGTGTGCCCCTTGAGGATGTCCGCCGCCGAGCGGAGGTCCTCCAGCCGGGAGTTCGTGCAGGAGCCGAGGAAGACCGTGTCGATCCGGATGTCCTTCATCGGGGTGCCCGCTTCGAGGCCCATGTACTTGAGGGAGCGCTCGGCGGCGACGCGCTCTTCGTCGTCGAGCATCGTCAGCGGGTCCGGGACGCGCTCGCTGAGGCTGACACCCTGGCCCGGGTTGGTCCCCCAGGTGACGAAGGGCTCGAGGGCGTCCCCGTCGATGACGACCTCGGCGTCGAACTGGGCGTCGTCGTCGGTCTTGAGGGTCTTCCAGTACTCCACTGCGGCGTCCCAGTCTGCGCCGGTGGGGGCGTGCTCGCGACCCTGGACGTAGTCGAAGGTCGTCTGGTCAGGGGCGATCATCCCGGCCCGGGCACCGGCCTCGATGGACATGTTGCAGATCGTCATGCGCGCCTCCATGGAGAGCGCCTCAATGGCGGAGCCGCGGTATTCGAGCACGTAGCCCTGGCCGCCGCCCGTGCCGATCTTGGCGATGACGGCGAGGATGAGGTCCTTGCTCGTGACCCCCGGGCGCAGACGCCCGTTGACCGTGATGGCCATGGTCTTGAAGGGCTTGAGGGCGAGCGTCTGGGTGGCCATGACATGCTCGACCTCGCTCGTGCCGATGCCCATCGCGAGGGATCCGAAGGCGCCGTGGGTCGAGGTGTGGGAGTCGCCGCAGACGATCGTCATGCCCGGCTGGGTAAGGCCGAGCTGGGGGCTCATGACGTGGACGATGCCCTGCTCCTTGTCGCCGAGCGAGTGGAGGCGCACGCCGAATTCGGCGCAGTTCGTCCGCAGGGTCTCGATCTGGAGGCGGGAGACAGGGTCGGCGATGGGCCTGTCGATCTCGAGGGTCGGAGTGTTGTGGTCCTCCGTGGCGATCGTGAGATCGGGGCGGCGCAGCGTGCGACCGGCCTGCCGCAGTCCGTCGAAGGCCTGGGGGCTCGTGACTTCGTGGAGGAGGTGCAGGTCGATGTAGAGGAGGTCTGGGCTTCCCTTCTCACCGGGGACGACGACGTGGTCTCGCCACACCTTCTCTGCCAGTGTGAGCGGACGGGGGTCCTGTTCCATTGACTGCTCTTTCTCTGTACGGCTATTGCTTCAACTCAATCACCCTCGACGGAAGCGTTCCACGTCTCAAGGCTTTGCATCTCAGATTCTGAGATAGTAATATCAGCCTATGGACACAGAACGCGAATCCAGCGGCGTCGGCGTCATCGATAAGGCGGCCGCCGTCCTCAATGCTCTTGAGGCGGGCCCCACGACGCTCGCCCAGCTCGTCAACGCCACGGGGCTGGCTCGCCCCACCGTGCACCGCCTGGCGCTGGCGCTCATTCACCACCGGCTGGTGGCCCGCGACATGCACGGGCGCTTCGTCCTGGGCAACCGCCTCGTGGAGCTGGCCTCCGGAGCGGGCGAGGACAAGCTCATCACCGCAGCCAATCCGGTGCTCATCCAGCTGCGCAACGCCACGGGCGAGTCCTCCCAGGTCTTCCGCCGCCAGGGCGACTGGCGCGTGTGCGTGGCCTCCGCCGAGCGGCCCGTGGGCCTGAGGGACACGATCCCCGTCGGGACCAAGCTCTCCATGAAGGGCGGCTCTGCCGCTCAGGTCCTCCTGGCCTGGGAGGAGCACTCACGTCTCCTTGAGGGGCTCGACGGCGCCCGCTTCACCCCTGCCGTCCTGGCCGGCGTGCGGCGACGCGGCTGGTCCCAGAGCCTCGGAGAGCGCGAGCCGGGCGTAGCCTCCGTGTCGGCGCCCGTCCGCGGTCCCTCCGGCCGTGTCATCGCCGCTGTGTCCATCTCGGGGCCGATCGACCGGCTCACCCGCCAGCCAGGGCGGCTTCACGCTGAGGCCGTCGTCAACGCGGCAGCCGCCATCACCGCAGCGCTCAAGAAGCCCTCCTCGATGGGCGAGGACGGCGAGGACTAGCGCGTCGCAGGCTCCCGTGTGCGCGCAGCCACGTCCGCATGCGGTCTCGTCCCCGTGCGGCCTAGCCGAAGTGGTCGAAGCCCTCTTCCGCAAGGACCCTGCCCCCGAGCATGACGACGGGCGCGCCCTCGCGCACCGTCCCCATCCGAGTGAAGCCCTCCGGCAGGTCCCCGGGAGGGAAGGCCGCCAGGAGGGCGAAGTCCTCCCCTCCCGTCAGCACCCGCGTCAGGGGCTGCGCCGGCGCAGATGCTCTGCCCCGAGCCTCGCTGGGAACAGAGGGGATCTCAGCGGCGAGGCGCGTCAGGGCGGCCTCGTCAAGGTCCATCGCGACGTGGGAGGCCCGCGCCATCCGGTAGGCGTCCCGCAGCAGGCCGTCGGAGACGTCCATAAGGGCGGTCGCCCCGCCGCGCGAGGCTGCTGGCCCGGCAGACATGGGCGGACGAGGCCGCATCTGCGCTTCGATGAGCTGCTCCGCGGCGATCAACTGCTCCGCGGCAGTGCCCTGAGCCGCCTCTGCCTCCCGCCCCAACAGGATCTCCAAGCCTGCGGCGGCCCACCCGAGCCGACCGGCCACGGCAAGGGTGTCCCCCGGCCGGGCTCCCGACCTGCGCACAGGACCGCCCTCAGCGGGCTCCCCCATGACCGTGACCGTCGAGGTCAGCTCTGAGGCGATCCCGAGGTCTCCCCCGCTCACGCGGCACCCGGGGGCCAGCTCGTCCAGGGCCGCACGCATCCCGCGGGCGATTCCGGCGAGACGGGCCACCGGCGTCGCCCCCGGGCACTGGAGCGAGACGAAGACGTGGCAAGGGATCCCGCCCATCGCGTTGATGTCGGAGAGGTTCTGGGCCATGGACTTGTAGCCGACGTCCTCGGGCAGGTGCTCCCTCCCGCTGGGCCAGGCCCAGAGGAAGTCCTGGCCTTCGACCACCGCGTCGACGGAGACGAGGAAGCCTGAGCCAGAGGCGGGGATCACGTAGGCGCTGTCGTCGCCGGGGCCGATCTCCCCGGATTCCAGGGGAGGCTCCCCCGCGGTGAGAAGAGGCAGAATGAGGTCAAGGACCTCCCGTTCGGAGAGGTCCTTGACGGTGGTGCTGCGATCGCCCATCAGACTACGAGCGTCCCCGGAGCTTGTCACGCACAGCGGCGAGACGGCTTTTGGCGGGCCGTGCCGTCGCGCGGGCCACGGCCGTGCGGAAGCGCGCGTAGCGGTCCAGCTCTGCCTGGACCGGGTCCACGATCTCCTTCTGGGCCACGCCGCTGAC
>JAGLBH010000101.1 GCA_018260285.1 Arthrobacter sp.
GTCGCCGCCCTCCAGCACGCGATCTCCGGCCCCCGCGAGGGGGAGAGCCGCAGCCGCATTCCCGACGCCGAGCGCGTTTTCCGCCAGGCGATCGGCGTGCTCGACGACGTGGCCATCTGGGTCACGGGCCGCACCCAGCGAGGCTCTGTGCGCTACTACGTGAGCATCATCCTCGCCGTGGCCGCTGCGGCCCCGCTCGCCGCGATCCTCGTGGCGCGGGCCCACGGAGCGGGCCAGCCGCTCTTCCCGACGCAGTGGCACTACGGGGACTCGCTCGCGCAGGTGGTTGCGGCAGTCGCCGTCGCCGTCGTCTCCATCGCGGCCCTGGGGGCCAACAAGCGCTTCCTGGCCGTGCTCCTCGTCTCCGTGGCGGGCTACGGGCTGGCCGTGATCTTCGCCCTCCAGGGCGCTCCGGACCTGGCCCTGACGCAGGTGCTCGTGGAGACGGTCGTGACCGTGGCCGTCGTCCTGGCCCTGCGCGTGCTGCCCGCCCACATGGAGCCCGCGCGGGAGTCGAGCCACAAGCTCTTCCGCGCGTGCCTCGGCGTGGCCTTCGGCACCGCCATGTTCTTCGTCGGGGCGCTCGCGATGAACTCCCGGACCGCGCTGCCCGTCTCCCTCGAGTTCCCCCGCCTGGCCTACGAGGGCGGCGGCGGGGCGAACATCGTCAACGTGACCCTCGTGGACATCCGCGCCTGGGACACGTTCGGGGAGGTCTCCGTGCTGGCGATCGCCGCCACGGGCGTGGCCAGCCTCATCTTCGTCTCCGGCCGCGGGGACCAGCAGCTCCACGCGGGCTTCTCCTCCTCCGTGGCCGAGGGCGCCGTCCAGCGCGGCTCCGTCCGGGGCACGGACCGCTTCAGCGAGGCTCCCCGCACCCCGTGGATCACCGCGGGCCACACGCTCGACGCCGGGTCCCGCTCGATCATGCTCGAGGTCGTCGTGCGCATGGTCTTCCACACGCTCATGATGGTCTCCGTCTTCCTCCTCGCGGCAGGGCACAACGAGCCCGGCGGCGGATTCGCGGCGGGCCTCATGGCCGGGCTCGCGCTCGCAGTCCGGTACTTCGCCGGCGGGCGCTACGAGCTCTACGAGGCCATGCCGATCTCCGCCGGAACCATGCTCGGCTGGGGGCTCGCGATCATCTCGCTCTGCGCGATCGTGCCCCTCTTCTTCGGCGGCCACGTGCTCCAGGCGGCCATCGTCCAGTTCTCCCTCCCCCTCCTGGGCGGCGTCAAGCTGACGACGAGCACGATCTTCGACATCGGGGTCTTCCTCATCGTCGTCGGGCTCGTCTCGGACGTGCTCCGCAGCTTCGGGTCCCGCCTGGACTGGCTCGCGGCCCACAACGCCCTGGCCTCTGACAAGGGCCCCCAGAACCAGATCTCCCTGCCCTCCGGGTCGGACCTCTCCGAGGAGGTGGCTCGATGAGCGCCAACATCACCCTGCTGGCCCTCATGGCCGTGCTCTACGCGGCGGGCATCTACCTGCTGCTCGAGCGCTCCCTGACGCGCGTGCTCCTGGCCCTCGTCCTTCTGACGAACGCCACGAACATCCTCATCCTCGCCACGGGCGGGTTCGCGGGCCTGGCCCCGCTCGTCTCCAAGGGCACCCCCGCGCAGGACTACAACGACCCCCTGCCGCAGGCCTTCATCCTCACGTCGATCGTCATCAGCTTCGCTGTGACCGCCTTCCTGCTGGGCATCATCTATCGCACGTGGGTGATCCGCCGCAGGGACGAGATCGAGCGGGACACCGAGGATGCCGCCGTGGCCGCGAAGGAGTCCTGGGACGAAGAGGAAGACGCGGAGATCATTCACGAGGGAACCGAGTTCACGAAGGAGCACGAGGGATGATCGACACCACCGCCGCCGCCCCGTTCGCGATCGGGATCCCCTTCCTGGGCGCTGCCCTCGCGTTCCTCCTGGCCCGCAGCCCCCGGATCCAGCGGATCATCGCCCTCACGGCGCTCAGCCTGACGCTGCTCCTCGAGGCCAGCCTGCTCCTCTCCACCGCCCAGGCCGGGCCTCGCGCGGTGTTCCTCGGGGGGTGGGCCCCGCCCTACGGCATCACGATGGTCGTGGACTCGTTCGCGAGCTTCATGCTTGTGGTCTCCACGCTCGTCTCCCTCGCGGTCCTCGTCTTCGCCACCGACCAGGGGGCGGACGAGTCCGAGAGCGACGGGCCGGTGACGA
Source organism: Arthrobacter sp. (assembly GCA_018260285.1). Lineage (GTDB taxonomy): Bacteria > Actinomycetota > Actinomycetes > Actinomycetales > Micrococcaceae > Falsarthrobacter. Next base: position 2,196 of record JAGLBH010000101.1, read on the forward strand.
TCTTCTACCCGACCTTCCTCATCCTTGTGGCGGGCGTCTCCAACGCCTTCCTCGCAGGGGACCTCTTCAACCTCTACGTGGGCTTCGAGATCCTGCTCACCGCGAGCTACGTCCTCATGACCCTCGGCGCCACGGACGCGCGCATCCGGGCGGCGCTCACCTACGTGGTGGTCTCCGTCGTCTCCTCCGTCCTCTTCCTCATCGCCATCGGCATGATCTACGGGGCCACGGGCACGGTCAACATGGCGGACCTGGCCTCCAAGCTGGACGCGCTCCCCGAGGGCACCCGGTACGCGCTCCACGCCATGCTCCTCGTGGCGTTCGGGATCAAGGCGGCCGTGTTCCCCCTCTCCTTCTGGCTGCCGGACTCCTATCCGACGGCGCCCGCCCCCGTGACGGCCGTGTTCGCCGGGCTCCTGACGAAGGTCGGCGTCTACGCGATGATCCGCACGGAGACCCTGCTCTTCTCGGGGGACGACTTCGGCCCGCTCCTCATGGCGGTCGGCGGGATCACGATGATCGTGGGCATCCTGGGCGCCCTGGCCCAGTACGACCTCAAGCGCCTCCTCTCCTTCACCCTCGTGAGCCACATCGGGTACCTCATCTTCGGCATCGGGACCGGCTCCGTCACGGGGATGGGGGCCTCGATCTACTACGTGGCCCACCACATCATCGTGCAGACCTCGCTCTTCCTCGTCGCCGGGCTCATCGAGCGGCAGCGGGGCGTGACGAACATCGAGCGCCTCGGCGGCCTCGCCAAGACCAGCCCGTTCCTCGCGCTGCTCTTCTTCATCCCCGCCATGAACCTGGCGGGCATCCCGCCGATGTCCGGGTTCCTCGGCAAGGTGGGCCTCGTCAACGCGGGCATCGAGGAGAACAGCGGCATCGGGTGGACGCTCGTCGCCGTCTCCATCGTCACCTCCCTGCTCACCCTCCTGGCGATCGCCCGCGTGTGGAACCGCGCGTTCTGGCGCGAGCCGGGCGAGTCCAAGATCGCCGCCGCGCAGATGGGCCTCTCCGAGGACCAGCCGGGCTCCGCGCCCACGGCCACGATGTACGGGGCGACGGCGGTGCTCGTCGTCGCCGGTCTCTCCCTCACCCTGGGGGCGGGGCCGCTGTACACGATGGCGGACCGCTCGGCCTCGCAGCTGCTGGAGCGCGCGCCGTACGTCGAGGCGGTGCTCGGAAAAGAGGCCCTCACCGGACTGAAGCCCAGCCACGGCGGCCCGACCCAGGGGGAGAGCACGTGACCTCGATCAAGAATCTCAATGACCTCGGACGCCCGGACGCCGAGGGGCAGGACCCGCACACGGAGGCGCCCCACCTGGACCCCGAGATGAGCGACGTCCCCACCAAGGCCCGTCGCCGCGGGGCCGTCCCCCTCCGCAAAGAGCTGCCCCTCCTCCTCTGGCTCGTGGCGGCCTGGCTCGCGATGACCCGCTCCGTCGAGCCGATCAACCTGCTCTTCGGCGCGGTCCTCGCCTGGGTTGTGGCCCACGTGTTCCGGCTGCCCCCGGTGGACCTCTCGGGGCGGTTCCACCTGGGCAAGGCCTTCGTCATGGTCTTCAGGATCATCGGGCAGGCCTTCGCGGCGAGCGCCCGCGTCTTCATGCTGGCCGTCACGCGCAGGCCGGAGACGAGGTCCTCGATCCTGCGGATCCCGCTCGTCACCCATGACGACCTCATCATCACCGCCGTCTCCCACGCGCTGGCGATCGTCCCGGGGTCCATCGTGTGCGAGGTGGACCGGGACAACTCGATCCTCTACCTGCACGTGCTCGGCGCGGAGACGGAGGACGACGCCGACGAGGTCATCCGCAGGGCGCAGCAGACAGAGCTGCAGATTCTCGAGATCATGGGCAGGCCCGAGGAGCTTGAGATGGCCCGGCGCTGCACTGCGGGGGAGACCGCCCACGCAGGACGAGCCGCCCTGCCCGCAACCGCCGAGGAGGCCACCCAGTCATGAGCACGTTCCTGGACATCTGCGCGGTTCTCTCGGGAACCCTCTTGGGGCTGGCCGCCGTCATCGCCGTCGTCCGGCTGCAGAAGGGCCCGCTCCTGCTGGACAGGGTCATCGCCCTGGACGTCCTCGTGACCGTCTTCGTCGGGGCGCTGTGCGTCTACATGGTGGCCACCGAGACCTTCGACCACATCGCGCTGCTCGTCATCCTCGCCGTCGTGGCGTGGGTCGGCACGCTCTCCTTCGCCATCTTCCTGGCTGACCGCAAGGGGGTGGGCGGCAAGTGATGTGGGAGATCGCCCAGGCTGCGGCCGGCGTCATGCTCGTGGGCGGAGGGTTCTGGTGCTTTGCGGCGGCGATCGGCGTCGTCCGATTCCCCTCGGACATGGCGAGGCTCCACGCCGCGTCCAAGCCCCAGGTGGTGGGGCTGCTCATGTTCCTCCTGGCGGTGGCCCTCGTGGCGCGGGACTGGCGGCTGGTGCCGTTCCTGGCGTTCGTGTGGATCATGCAGCTCGTGACCGTGCCGATCAGCGCGCACATCGTGGCCCGCACGGCTCACCGGACGGCGAACGCCCCCTTCGCGGACCTCGTGCGGGACGACCTCGCCGAGGACCTGGCGGCCAACGACCGCGCGCAGTCGGACTCGCCGGACGGGGCAGGCGGGGACGAGCCCCCTGCGGAGGCCCCCGGCGCGGACGGGCCTCTCAAAGGCTGAACACGCAGAGAACGGAAGCGGGAGGCGCCGTTCGTCAGTGAAGCGGCTGTGAGGCTGCGCTGACTAGGCCACCTCGGTGCGGCTGCGGTGGAAGCCCTTGATGGCCTTGCCCTGCAGCTTGCGGATGGACTGCGCCACGATGGCGGAGACGGCTGCGGAGACCACGGCGAAGGCCACGGCCTGGGCGAACGACTGGTCCACTTCCTCGCCCTTCTTGGGCGGCTCGTTGCCCGTGGTCTTCTTCCAGATGACGTCCACGAGCTTGGTGCTGGCGAATCCTGCGCCCAGGCTGGCAGCCGTGCCGAGAAGCTTGATAATCGGTTCCACAGTGACTCCTTATAAACAAATGTGATGTGGGGATGCGCGCTGCGGCCCCTGGAGCGCGAGCCGCGTGCGCGAGCATGAGGACAGCATATCCGCCCCGCCTTGGGATAGAGTGAGACCTGCACATTGCAAGACAGGGGAGCGCCGGCCGCAAGGCCATAAACCAGGGCGCTGAGAGTGCGATCATCGCAGACCCTCGAACCTGATCCGGTTAGCACCGGCGCTAGGGAGTCGAGCTTCTCGCCAGGCACGCGCCTGGCCCCCTCCCGCGCTCTTTTATGGGAGGACCCACTCATGGCCACATCGTCCGAGAACTCTGCGCGCACGCCGCATCCCTCGTCCCGGAGGGTCGCCTGGCGCACGGTGGACATCGTCGTCGCCGCGCTCATCGCCGTCTTCGGCGGCGTGCTCTTCTCCCTCTGGAACCCGGTCTACGAGGTGATCAGCGCCCCGCTCGCCGGGTTCCCCCCGCTCAAGGGCCTGCTCGTCGGCGGCTGGCTCATCCCCGCGGTGCTCGGCGCGCTCATCGTGCGGCGCCCGGGGGCGGCTCTCTTCTGCGAGCTCGTGGCCGCCTCGGGGGAGGCCATCATGGGCAGCCCGTGGGGCATGGCCGTTCTCCTCTCGGGCCTGCTCCAGGGCCTCGGCGCTGAGCTCGTCTTCCTCGCCACCGGCTACCGCCGCTTCACCCTGCCCGTGGCGATGGCCGCCGGGGCCGCAGCGGGCGTCTTCGGCACGTTCAACGAGACCTTCCTCTCCGGCTACTACGCCGAGTACGTGCTCTCCTGGAAGCTCATCTACATCCTCTGCGGCGCCGTCTCCGGCGCTGTCCTGGCGGGCCCCGTCTCCTGGCTGCTGACGCGCGCCGTCGCCGCCACGGGCGCGCTCTCCGGCCTGTCCTCCCGCAGCGCCCACCGCGAGAGCGTCGTCTAGCCCGCATGCTCGTTGAGCTGCGCGACTACTCCGTCTCCCACGCCTCCTCCGACGGCGGCTCGTCCCGCACGCTGGGCCCCCTCACCCTCGGGGTCGAGGCAGGGGAGCGGGTGCTCCTGCTGGGGCCCTCCGGCGTCGGAAAATCCACGCTCCTGGCCGCGATCGCGGGGGTTCTCACCGAGGAGGGGGCCGACGACGGCGTGGCCGAGCACGGTCAGATCCTCTTCGACGGCGAGCACCCGGCCCGACAGCGGGGCCGCACGGGGTTCATGCACCAGGACCCGGAGTCCCAGGTGGTCATGGCCACCGTGGAGCGGGACGTGGCGTTCGGGCCGGAGAACCTCGCGGTGCCCCCGGCCGAGAT
>JAGLBH010000102.1 GCA_018260285.1 Arthrobacter sp.
TCTCGGACCAGGTGACCACGAAGATCAGGGGCAGGGTGTCTGCGCTCGTCGGAGTGTCCTCCGGGCTGGCCACGGTGGCCAGCGCGGGAATCGTTGCGGCGCTGCCTGCCGACAGCCGCGCCTTGTGGTTCATTCTGCCAGGGGCGCTGGGCGTGGCACTGGCGGCTCCGCTGCTCTTCGGGTTCAGGGATGCGCGCCGGACAGCACCCGCCGAGCCCCTCTCGGCCAGAGAAGTCCTCTCCAGCTATTGGCTCAGCCCTCGTCGGTACCCGGATTTCGCCTGGGCGTGGGCCAGCAGATTCTTCATGACGCTGTCCGTCCTTATGATCTCCCTCTACCTGTTCTTCATGATCATCGACCGCCTCGGATACAGCGTCGGTGAAGCGGGCCGTATCCAGACAATCGCACTCTCCGTGTTCTTCGCGGGCAGCGTGGTCTGTACGGTGCTCTTCGGCTGGCTGAGCGACCGCCTCGGAAAGAGAAAGGTCATCGTCTGGGTCTCGGGACTCGTCTCAGCCGCAGGCATTGCCATACTCCTCCTGAGCGGCGATGTGCTGGGTTTTTATCTGGGAATTGGGGTGCTCGGCTGCGCGCAAGGGGCGTATATCGCCGTCGACGTAGCGCTGATGACCGAGGTGCTTCCCAGCAAGGCGGACGCGGGCAAGGATTTGGGCATCGTCGCCCTGGCCTATCAGCTGCCTCAAGTCCTGGCACCCATCGTGGCAGGGTGGGCGATTGCCGTTTCAGGGGGCAGCTTCACTGGCTTGTTCGTCGTTTCCCTGGTCGCGAGTCTGATGGGCGGTCTCGCCGTCATCCCCGTGCGCTCGGTGAGGTGACGGAGGGGCGGGATGCGATCAAAGTGATTTCCGAGGGGGACCATAGGCATCTCTCTGAACTGACGGTCTAGCAGACTTAGAAAACAAAAAGGAACCAGCCGCAGGATACGGCTGGTTCCTTCAATGGTTTCCATGGCCACAGGGGCCAGGGGGATTCCTTAGGCGATGTTGCCGGGGATGCCCTGCGAGGTGAGGAGGTAGCGCACGTCCGCGCCAGTCTGGCCTGCGGGGACAGAAGCGGTGTAGACGCAACCTTCAGCCGGCATGGTGGCGACTGCGTTGCCGCCCAGGTCGCGGAACTTGAGCACGTAGGTGACGTTGAAGGTGACCGGCTTGTCCTGGTAGACGAAGCCAACAATGGCGTTGGAGAACGGCGAGTTGTAGCCGAACTTGTAATCGCGGAAGTTGGCCGCGAGGGTGGGGGACGCCGTGGAGCTCACAGCAAACGGCTGGTCGGCCGGGTTCGTGGTGAAGGTTCCGTTGAAGACGTGACCCATCTCCGTGGTGATGGAGACGGCAATCGGGGTGATGGTCCAGTATGCGGTCTGAGGGCTGTAGGTGACGCAGCTCTGGCTGTAGGTGCCCAGGGTCCAGTTGAGCTGGACGCTGCCGTCGGCTGCACGGGTCGCGGTCCAGGACGGAGCAGATCCACCGGTGGAGGAGAGACAGGAGGTGGTGGGGCAAGTGACCGTCGTAGTGGGGGATGCGGAGGCAGCTGGCGCTGCAGAGGCCAGGGCCACTGCGGGAACTGCCCAGGAAGCACCCTTGGCAATGTTGCGGCGTGAGATATTTGAAGACATAGAATAGTGCTCCTTATTAAAAGATGTGCGATAAAATTCATCGGCTATCGCTACTTTTAGCATAGAGTGCAAACCGCCTGCGTTCAAATGAAGGGGTGCCTAAATCCATCAGGTGGTCAAAATGTCAAAAGATCATTATTAAAATATTGTGACTTTTAAATTTTAGCCCGCGCCTCGCCGCTTTTTCTCGTTGCCTTTGGCTTGCGGCTTCAATGGTCGGAAATTCACAGGATCTACTACTGGCCAGTAGGTGGATTCATCAGAAGATCTCTGACATACTCATTTAACGATGCTTTCAGGAAGTTCAAATCCCCCTCGTGGACACCCTGTCCTCTCAATGAGAACTGAGCACCCCCTTTTCCTTTTCCGACATGAATTGAATTAATTATTATGACGCTGACGCTGAAATCTTCTAATCGCCGCACCATCCTCAAGGCGACTGCTTGGGGCGCTCCGGTAGTTGCTCTGGCCAGTGCTGCTCCTGCCGCGTCTGCATCCCCGGCTACCTCAGACATGCTGGGCAGCAGCATGATGATGAACACACCCAATGACACCCTCATCCTCGTTTTCGCCCAGGGTGTCTACGGCTATAACCTTGGCGGTTCTGACATTACGCTGTCGAACGTGTCTGTCACGGTCTGGTTGCCCGGGGCTAACAACACTGCGTTCTTGTCAGATGCCGGCGGTCAGTCAGCGGGGGACCCCAACTGGTCTGACCCTGTTGCCACGGGGCAAACGATGGTCATCGATGGAGTGACCCTCTACGGGTACTCCACTACCTACCAGGGTGCATCCTCTACGGCCGCCACAATCGTCATGACGGCTCCTCTCCAGCTCTCGACGACCACCCCGTATTCTCAGTATCCGGCGAACAGCCCCATTGGTCTATCGATCACGGGAATCGTCAACGGCGTGGTCAAGAATGAATTCAATTCCGGAACGGTCGTCGATAACCAGTACGTCAATATCAATCCGATCTCATAGTTAACAGGTGCTTCTACGGTCGCGCTTCTTGGCTCTTCATGAGTCGGGGAGCGCGGCCGTTTGTTGTCTTCAGGTCCATCGCCATTCCACGCGCCGCTTTACCGCCGGTCCTCCTGGCTGATCGGGACAGCCATCGGCGGGCGCGTCGTCGTTCCCGCGTGTGAAGTGCTGGAAGCAGAGGGAACGGAGAGCGTCTGAGGCGCCTGATCGGGTGACTTCACGGCCAGGGCGGAGGGGATGAGCGCAGCCGAGAGCAGGGCTGAGGCGATGCCCGCAGAGAGGAGCGTGGCCTTTCTGGCGTGATGCATATTCGTAGACCTTCATGTGGGAAAAGCGAGACTAGGCCTGGGGAAGCCGATAGATCTATCGTATGGGGAGCGAAACGAGTCTCAGCCCGATTCAGGTGACGCGGAGAAGTCAAGATGACAACAATTCCGTAACGCCCGCCCGATAGGCTCGACGGAATGACCGAGACCTCCGTCCAAGACCTCCTCGCCTCCCGCGGCACAACCTTTGCCGAGCAGGCCGGCATTGCCCTTCGCGACGAGCCCGAGCCGCTCTTCCAGCTCCTCGTCCTCTGCCTCATGCAGGCCAAGCCGATCGGTGCGAGCGTGGCTGTCGCGGCCTCCCGGGAACTCTTTCGCAGCGGGTGGACGACGCCGCAGGCACTTCAGCGCGCGCCCCGCAGTCAGATGATCGCGGCGTTCGGAAGAACCGGCTACAGGCGATACGACGTCAGCACCGCTGCTCGTCTGCCAGAAGTGGCTGGCATCGTGCTGCGCAACTACGGGGGAGACCTCCGTCTGCTCCGCGTCGCTGCCGCAGACGGCCCCGGCATCCTGGCCCTCCTCCAGAGGCTGCCCGGGGTGGGGCCAGGCTGTGCTGCGATGTTCGCACGGGAGGCTCAGGGGGTGTGGCCTGAGCTGGCCCCCTTCTTTGATGCGAAGGCCCTCGCAGGAGCGGCGAAGCTCGGGCTGCCAGAGGACCCAGAGGCGCTCGGCCGGCTGACCGCACGGGAGGAGCTTCCCCGACTGGCCGCAGCCCTCGTCTGGGTGGCCCTGGACCGCACGATCCGGACAGATCAGGCCCCCGTCATCATCGCGGCCACGCGTTAAAGAACCGCGGCGCCTGGAGTGATCCAGGCGCCGCGGCGGGTGAAGGGTGCTGTAGAGGGTCTTTAGACCATGCCGCCCTTGTCCAGGGCGTCAGCCTTAATGCGGTTGCGCACGAGCAGCCATCCGAGGCCGAGGAGGACCACGAGGATCGGGCCGCCGACGCGCACTGCGTAGGATGAGACGGGGTCCGTGCCGAAGCCGATCATGATGAGCACGCCGGCCAGGAAGATGAGCGCCAGGATGTTGAGCACCGGGGCGCCCTTGAGCTGGAAGTCAGGGCGTTCGATCTCGCCGCGCTTGGCCTTGCGGACCATGGCCATGTGGGCGATGAGAATCATGGACCAGACGCCGATGATGCCGAGCGTGGCCATTTCGAGGACGATATCGAAAGCGTGGGATGGCCAGAAGTAGTTGATGATGACACCCAGGAGGCCGAAGCCTGCCGTCGTGAGAATAGCCATGAAGGGCACCTGCTGCTTGTTCATCTTGTCGAGGTACTTCGGGGCGGCGCCGGCCATGGCCATGGTGCGCAGAACGCGACCGGTGGAGTACAGGCCGGAGTTCATCGAGGAGGCCACGGCGGAGATGAGGACCACGTTCATGATGTCTGCCATGCGCACCGGGCCGAGGTGGAACCCGACGCGGTCGAGGACGGTCACGAAGGGGGACTCGTCGGCGACGTACTGAGCGGTCGGGAGGAGGAGCGCCAGGAGCGTGATCGTGCCCACGTAGAAGACGAGGATGCGCCACATGACCGAGCGAACGGCGGAGGGCATGATCTCGCGGGGGTTCTCCGACTCGCCGGCGGCGACGCCGATGAGCTCCATGGCGGCGAAGGCGAAGATGATGCCGGACATCAGCTGGAACATGGGGGACACGCCGTTGGGGAAGAAGCCCGACGAGGTGATGTTGTGGACGCCGGCGGTGGCCTGGTGGCCGTTGCCGGAGAGGTCTGCACCCGTGATGATGAAGTAGATGGCCACGAACATGAAGATGACGATGGCCGCCACCTTGATGATGGAGAACCAGAACTCCATCTCACCGAAGAGCTTGACGCCGATCAGGTTGATGGCCAGGGCGATCACGAGGGCGATGAGGGCGAGCTGCCACTTCGGCACCGTGTCCTTGATGCCCGGCCAGAAGGAGAGGAAGCCGGCGATGGCCGTGCAGTCCGCGATGATCGTGAAGGCCCAGTTGATGAAGTGGAACCAGCCGGTCACGTAGGCAGCGCCGTTGCCGAGGAACTCCTGGGAGTAGGAGACGAAGGCACCCGGCGTGGGGCGGTGGAGCACCATCTCGCCGAGGGCTCGCACAACGACCATGGCGACTGCGCCACAGACGATATAGGAGAAGATGAGGGAGGGACCCGCGGTGTGCAGGCGGCCGGCGGAGCCGAGGAACAGGCCGGAGCCGATGGCCCCGCCGATGCCGATCATCTGAATATGTCGGTTCTTGAGGTGCTTGGCGTAGCCGTCGTTGGTTGTCTCGGGCGACGCAGGCCTCGTCATGGAACTGCTCATGCGGCTCACAATCCTTGTCTTCTGCTGGGGGAGGGAATGGGCCAGTGTGGCCCCAGACACTAGTTAGAGAGCCTAGTGCACTGTGTGCCACTGCACATGAATCTCCCAGTGTGCTTTCAGTCACATGGGCTAAAAGAGGCCCTCTGCCTCTGGCGTCTACCATCCGCCCCAGGAGCGCTCGAGATCCGGCTGTCCCGGCCACGGACGGGCCTCCACCGTGAGCGGGGTGAAGGCCGGCTTTTCGCCTTCCCGCTCCTCTGCCTTGGCCAGTGCCGCCGCACGGGTGGTGATGAGCGACGCCGCAGGCTGCCCTTCGACGAGAACCAGCGCCCGCCGGTTCGCCCCGCCGAACGGGCCGTTCTCCGGGGCGGAGTCCACCTGGGCGATGGCCTCCTCAAGGCATGAGGGGTCGAAGAGGGCGCCCGACACCGTGAGGGTGCAGCGCTCCACCGCATACGACGGAGTGATCGGCACAGCGGGAGAGTCATCTGCGGCAGTCACGGTGACACGCGGCTCAGCACCCATGAGCTGCTCGAGCGCGGGCGCCTCTCCGATCACGTGCACCCGGCAGTCTGGGCGCATCGCCACGAGGGCGCAGACCCAGGCGGCCACGGCGTCGTCGTCCCAGGAGCGGGAAGTGCTGGCGTCAGAGATCTGGGAGAGATCGACGACGACGCGCAGCTCGGGCACGTCGAAGAGCACACCGGCGGGCCGCGTCCAGGAGGCCGCGATGCGGTGGGCCAGTGCGCGCGTCTCCGCGTTCTTGACGCGGAGGGCCTGCGTCTCGGAGCGGCCGCCGCGCTCGGCCCAGTCGGGCCCGTCGTGGGTCGCAACGGCTTCGGGCACGTGAAGGAAGCGCGCGCCGTGCTGCCAGGCGCTGTTCGCGAGCGCCCAGTCCTCGCCGCCGTAGCCGACGAGGGTCTCGTCGAACCGTCCAGCGCGGTGGAAGAGCTCCGTGCGCACCGCCATGATCGCGGAGATGACGAACTGGTAGGCCTTCGCATCCGCGGCGAGCAGGTTCTCGGTGCGGGCGTAGGCCTCGGCCAGCCAGCGGGGCTCGGTCAGCTCGGTGCCCGCGTGGGGTCCGGTGAGATGGGCATGCCTGCGGCGGCCGACGGTGAGGTCCGCTGTGCCGTCGAGAATCGGCCCCGCGAGCAGGCGCACGCAGTCG
>JAGLBH010000103.1 GCA_018260285.1 Arthrobacter sp.
CCACCCGGTGACGATCGCCCGGGGCCGCGGAGGCGGGCTGACCGTCGACTGACATAATGGGGACCATGGCTGAGTCTGCCCCCCGCATGGTTGTTCCCGATCCCGCCGACTACACTCTCGAGGCGCTTGCCGCGCTCTCAGAGGACGTCCTGAAAGAGCGCTACGAGGCGCTCGCCCAGTTCATCCGGGAGCAGCGGGTGGCCTACTACACGGAGGACGCCCCCCGCGTGGCGGACGCGGTCTACGACACCGCCTACCGGGACCTCGAGCGCATGGAGGGGGAGTATCCCCGCCTCAAGAGCAACGACTCCCCGACCCAGGAGGTCGGCGGCGAGGCCTCCGGCGCGTTCTCGCCCGTGACGCACCAGCACCGGATGTACTCCCTCGAGGACGTCTTCTCCCTCGAGGAGCTCACGGCCTGGCTGGAGCGCGCTGAGAGCAGCCTCAACGGGGAGACCCCGCGCTGGCTCTGCGAGCTGAAGATCGACGGGCTCGCCGTCAACCTCCTCTACCGCAACGGGGAGCTCGTCCGCGCGGCCACCCGCGGCGACGGCGTGACGGGCGAGGACGTGACCCACAACGTGCTCACGATCGCCTCGATTCCGCGGAAGCTCACGGGCGACGACGTGCCCGCCGAGGTCGAGGTCCGCGGGGAGGTCTTCATCCCGTCCGAGGCGTTCCGGCAGCTCAACGAGCAGCTCGTGGCCGACGGTAAGACCCCCTTCGCCAACCCGCGCAACGCGGCCGCGGGCTCCCTGCGCCAGAAGGACGCGGCCCTCACGGCCCAGAGGCCCCTGGCCATGTACGTCCACGGCATCGGGACGCCCCTCGGCTCGCTGGCCCAGAGCCAGTCCGAGGCCTACGGGCTCTTGAAGGCGTGGGGCCTTCCGACGTCGCCCTATTTCACCGTTCTCCCCGAGATTCGGGAGGTCGTGGCGTACATCGAGGACAACGGCGAGCGCCGCCACAGCCTCGAGCACGAGATCGACGGGATCGTCGTCAAGCTGGACGACTTCGGCCAGCAGCGCAGCCTCGGGCACACGAGCCGCGTGCCGCGCTGGGCCGTGGCCTACAAGTACCCGCCCGAGGAGGTGCACACGAGGCTCGAGGACATCCGGGTCAACGTGGGCCGCACAGGACGGGTCACCCCCTACGCCGTGCTGGAGCCCGTGCTCGTCGCCGGATCGACCGTGGGGATGGCCACCCTCCACAACCAGGACGTCGTCAAGGTGAAGAACCTGCTCATCGGGGACACGGTCATCGTCCGCAAGGCCGGGGACGTCATCCCCGAGATCGTCACGAGCATCCCCGCGCTGCGCGACGGCACCGAGCGCGAGTGGACCATGCCCGCCGAGTGCCCCTCCTGCGGCACGCCGCTCGCCCCGGCGAAAGAGGGCGACGTCGACCTGCGCTGCCCCAATGCGCGCTCATGCCCGGCGCAGCTGGTCCGCCGGGTCATCCACATCGGCTCTCGCGGCGGCCTGGACATCGAGGCGCTGGGCGAGGAGGCCGCGAAGGCCCTCGTGACCCCGGACGCGCCGGAGCACGGGCCCCTCGTGAGCGAGGCCGGACTGTTTGACCTGACCCTCGAGGACCTGGCCCCGCTGGAGGTTCTGCGGGACGAGTACGAGAAGGACCCGGCGACGGGCAAGCTCGTCAAGGACGCGCAGGGCAAGTTCGTGCGCAGCGGCGAGCAGGTCCTCACCCCGTACTTCTTCGGGCGGATCCCCGCGGGCACCCCGGAGAAGACGAAGGGGCTCCGCCGCGACGAGCCGCAGAAGCACGCGATCGAGCTCATCGCCGAGCTCGAGAAGGCCAAGACGCAGCCCCTGTGGCGCGTCATCGTCTCCCTGTCCATCCGGCATGTCGGGCCGACCGCCGCGCGCGCCCTCGCCACGGAGTTCGGGAGCATGGACGCGATCCGCGCGGCGAGCTTCGAGCGGCTCTCCGAGGTGGACGGCGTGGGCCCGACGATCGCCCAGGCCGTCCAGGAGTGGTTCGCGGAGGACTGGCACGTGGAGATCATCGACCGCTGGGCGACTGCCGGCGTGCGCATGGAGGACGAGCGCGACCCCGGCCTGACGAAGACCCTCGAGGGGCTGACGATCGTCGTGACCGGCACGCTGGAGAACTTCACGCGCGACTCGGCGAAGGAGGCCATCCTCGTCCGGGGCGGGAAAGCCTCAGGGTCGGTCTCGAAGAAGACGAGCTACCTCGTGGCCGGCGAGTCGGCCGGCTCCAAGCTGGACAAGGCCCAGGAGCTGGGCGTCCCCGTGCTCGACGAGGCGGGCTTCGTGAGGCTGCTTGCGGAGGGGGCACAAGCCGACTGACCGGATCATTAGGAAAATTTTTCCTGTATGCGGGATTGAATTGGATATCATGAGGTCATGATCCTCGAGTTCTCTGTCTCCAACTACCGCAGCATCAGGCAGGAGGCTCTGCTCTCGCTGGTCAGACCCTCCATGAAGACCGTGCTGCCCAGGGACGGGCAGAGCTGGCAGGCCTGTACCCAGAGGGTCCTCGGGCTGTTCGGGCCGAACGCGGCGGGGAAGTCCAATCTTCTCAGGGCGCTGGACGACCTCAGCAGAGCTGTGCGCTCCCCGGGAGCGCTGCTGTTCCGGCCCCACAGCGATGTCCGCAGCACCGACTGCAAGACCTCGTATCGGGTGGTCTACGTCGCAGGCGAGATCCGCTACGAGTACGAGGTGGACGCCGTCTCCTGGGGCATCGCCCGCGAGGAGCTCTACGGCTACCCCAAGGGGGCGCGGCGTCTGCTGTACTCGCGCAGACAGGACGACCTGGAGCTGGCCCCGGTCTACAAGTTCGGCTCCAGCTTCGGCGGGCCCAATGCAGAGATCCAGAAGCTCACCCGTGTGCGCATGCTCTTCCTCTCAGTGGCTCAGCAGTACGGACACCCTGTGCTCAGGGAGGCCGCCGCTCCCGTGACTGCAGGCCGGTCTCTGCGCTTCCTGCGTCATGATGAGGACACCCGGAACTCGACGATTCAATGGATCACTCGCAATATGGCCGAGGGGACAGAGCAGTGGACTCAGCTGGCGAACGTGGTTGTCTCCATGGCGGACCTGGGGATCACGCGAGTCGAGGTCGAGGAGCGGGAGATCGCGCCGGAGATCCTGGAGAGAGTCAAACAGCTCAGGGCGTTCCTCGGCCAGCAGGATGAGTCGGGCTCTCATGACCAAACCCAGGAGCTCTCTGAGGAGGAGCTGAACCAGTTCCGTCGATCCCTCCGTTTCGTCCATTGCGGGGCGGACGGTCACGAGTTCGAGCTTCCGCTCGCGGCCCAGAGCGACGGGACGATCAACTGGCTCCATATCGGCGTCCGGGCAGTCGAGGCGCTTCGGGCGGGGCATGTGCTCCTTCTCGACGAACTCGACGCAAGCCTTCACCCCGTCCTCGTGAAAGCCCTCGTTGAGGCGTTCAAGGACCCGCACCTCAACGTGTCGGGGGCCCAGCTCATCTTCACCTCGCACGATGTCTCGCTCTTGGGAAACTCACCGACCCGGCTCCTGGAGCCGGCGGAGGTGTATTTCGTCGAGAAGTCTCGAGAAGGGGCAAGTGATGTCTTCTGTCTCGACGAGTTCGACACCCGTGCGGGCAACAACGAGGAGAAGCGCTACCTCGCTGGCCGTTTCGGTGCCCTTCCCGAGGTCGACAGCACGGTGCTCTACCCCTGCATCCGAGGAGAGTGAGGTGGGCCGTCAGAGAGGCAGAGCGCGGCAGACGCGGCAGACGAAGACCACGGTGCTTGTCGTGACGAATGGGGAGAAGACGGAGAGGCAGTATCTGAACGGGTTGAAGAACAGGGCGCATGAGGTTCCGAACCGGGACTTCACTGTTCAGGTCAAATGCATCCCGGGGGAGCCGGTCGAGGTTCTGCGAAAACTCCAGAGTTGTCACAGCGACGTGGAAGACTATGACGAGGTCTGGCTGGTGTTCGACGTCGACGACAAGCCGCACGAGGGCTTTCTCCGCGAGTTCGCCCGGGCACATCGGGGAAAGAAGAAGGGTCTGTTCAGGCCTGTCTTCTCGAACCCGTGTTTCGAGGTCTGGCTAGCTGCGCATTACGGCCCGCTCAAGCGCTATCAGAACAGGGGAGAGGCCCAGCGGCATTTCGGCGAACTGACGGGAAGATCCGCCAGTGCCAAGGAATTGCCTCAGGACTTTCCCTGGGAGCGTCTCGGCGAGGCGTGCACGGCCGCATCGTCTCCTCCGTGTTCAGAAGGGTCGATCGGGGAGCTCGGGAGCGCCCCGTCAACAGCGATGCCGGTTCTCGTTCAGAGGCTGCGTCTCGCAGGGGAGAGCGGCGCGGACTAGGCTGGAGACTGAACCTGCCCCCCTTTCTGAAGGACGCTATGACTTTCGATGCCCCTGCCCTCTCTGATCTTCTGGCCCTCGCCCGCCGAGCCGCCGAAGCGGGAGCCGCCGTTCTGGCGGAGCGGCCCCGGGGCCTCGTGACTGCGGCCGTCCTCGGCGCGCAGACCAAGTCCTCGGTCTCTGACTTCGTCACCGACTTCGACCGGCGGGCCGAGGACGCCGTGCGCGCCGTCATCACCGAGGCTCGTCCGCAGGACGAGATCCTGGGGGAGGAGTACGGCTCCACCCAGCCGGAGAGCCCGAGCGGCTACCGCTGGAGCGTCGACCCGCTGGACGGCACGACCAACTTCGTCCGGGGCATCCACTACTACGCCACGAGCGTGGCCGTCATGGGCCCCGAGGGCGACTGGCTCGCGGCCGCAGTGGCCGCCCCCGCGCTCGGGACCACATGGTGGGCCTCCCAGCGCCACGGAGCCTACCGCCAGGACGGGAGCGGCCAGCCGGTGCAGCTCCACGGGCCGGACGAGGGCCGCGAGAGCCGCATCCTCGCGACGGGGTTCGGGTACGACGCCGACCGCCGTCGCCGCCAGGTCAAGGAGTTCGCCCGCCTGGCCCCTGACTTCAGCGACCTCCGCCGGATCGGCGCCGCCTCGCTGGACCTCTGCATGGTCGCTGACGGGACACTCGACGCCTACTCCGAGCGGGGCCTGCAGGAGTGGGACTGGGCGGCAGGCGCGCTCATCGCCGAAGAGGCCGGCGTCGTCGTCGAGCGCCCGGACCCGGACGCCCGGCAGGACGGCCCCTACCGGTCGCTTCCCCGCGTCACCGCAGGTCTGAAGCGACCCACCTCCCCGGACGAGGGTGTCACCGTGCGTCGCATCGAGCCGCGGGATTACGACGCCGTCGCCGACATCTCGGTCCGCAGCTACATCGACGCGGGGCACTTCGACGACCCCGACCACGAGTACATGCGCAAGATCGCGGACACGAAGTCCCGCGCGGAGAGCGCCACGGTGCTCGTCGCGGAGCGTGCCGGGAAGGTCATCGGCTCGGTGACCATCGCGCGCCACGGGGAGCCGTGGGCGGACATCGCCCAGCCGGGGGAGCTGGAGTTCAGGCTCCTCGTCGTGGACCCGAACGTGCAGCGCTCCGGCGCCGGCAAGGCCCTCCTCCAGGCCGTCATCGACGAGGCCGAGGTGGACCCGAGCATCCGCCAGGTGGTCCTCACCACCGGCAAGGACTGGCGCGCCGCCCGCGGCATGTACCAGGCGATGGGGTTCCAGGGGCAGCCGCTGCGCGACTGGTTCGTGCCGGACACGGACATCCGCCTCCTCGTGTACGCGCTCCAGGTGCGCCCCTCGTCCGACTGAGGCGAAGCGCTCCACCGCATAGGCTTAGACACAGATGAAGTGTCCTCACCACCGAAGGATAGGCAGAAGCACATGAGCGCATTGAGCGTTGAAGAGGTGGCCCACCTGGCCGACCTCGCCCGGATTGAGATGACCCAGGACGAGCTGCAGCAGATGAGCGGGGAGATCGGCGTCATCATCGACTCGATCAAGAGCATCAGCGACGCAGCCGGTCCCGAGGTCCCC
This sequence comes from Arthrobacter sp., assembly GCA_018260285.1. Lineage (GTDB taxonomy): Bacteria > Actinomycetota > Actinomycetes > Actinomycetales > Micrococcaceae > Falsarthrobacter. The sequence goes on from JAGLBH010000103.1 coordinate 5,931, forward strand.
AAGACCACCCACCCCCTCCCGCTGCGCAACGTCATGCGCGAAGACGTCGTGGGCGTGACCCTGACGAACGAAGAAGCCCTCTCCGGGGCTCCGGACAGCTTTGAAGGCCGTTTCAAAGTCCCCGCAATCCTCGACGGCGAATAAGGAGCATCATGAGCCTCATCACCCTCTCCGCCGCACAGATGGCGGACAAGCTCGCATCAGGCGAGATCACGAGCCGCGAGCTCGTCCAGGCCCACCTCGACCGCATCGCGGCCGTTGAGCCCAAGGTCCACGCGTTCCTCCACGTCAACGCGGAGGAGGCGCTCGCGGTGGCCGACGAGGTCGACGCCGCCCGTGCCGCCGGCGAGACGCTCCACCCGCTCGCGGGCGTGCCGATCGCGATCAAGGACCTCATCGTCACGAAGGGCCAGCCCACCACGGCCGCCTCGAAGATGCTCGAAGGCTGGGTCTCCCCGTACGACGCCACCGTCATCGAG
>JAGLBH010000104.1 GCA_018260285.1 Arthrobacter sp.
GCCGGTCGCCTGCCGCGTCATAGGCCAGCGAGAGCCGGTACCACGAGCGCCACTCGCCTGGATTCGCCTCTGTTTCCGCTTGGTATACGGAGAATTCCGCATCGGCGGCAGACCGGACAATCCGTCCTGACGGCATCCGCGGGAGCCGGTCCTCAGGCAGGCCCCCCTCGGCGTCAAGCGCGGCGGCCAGGCGCTGAGTGGCCATCCCGAAAGCGACCTCTCGCCCCACGACCCACGCGCCGACGACGGCGATGACGAGCACCGCCGCCCCGATCCCCTTCGCGGCCGCCTCAGGCTGCATGAGGAAGAGCACTCCGCGCTGGACCATCATCCCCAGGAAGAAGAGTGTGAGGGCCATGACGGCGCCCACCCAGATCTTGGTTCTCATCTACAGCTCCAGATCGAGGTAGCTGTCCAGGCCATAGGCCAGGCCCGGGCGCTGGGCCACCGTCCTCAGGCCGAGGAGGACCCCCGGCATGAAGGACGCGCGGTCGAAGGAGTCATGCCGAATCGTCAGCTGCTCCCCCTCCCCGCCGAGAAGGACTTCCTGATGGGCCACGAGTCCGCGCAGTCTCACCGCGTGAACGGGGACATCGCCGACGACGGCGCCGCGCGCCCCCTCCAGCTGAGTCTCGGTGGCGTCAGGCCCCTTGGGAACCCCCGCCTCCCTGCGCGCCTGCGTGATGAGCTCGGCAGTGCGCACGGCGGTGCCCGAGGGCGCATCCACTTTCGCAGGGTGGTGCAGCTCGATGAGCTCCACCGATTCAAAGTACTGAGCGGCCTTGGCGGCAAAGGCGGAGGCGAGCACGCTGCCGAGGGCGAAGTTCGGGGCAATGAGCACGCCGACCTCCGGCGCGCGCTTCAGCTGCTCTGCGAGGTCCGCCCTCCGCTGCTCGTCCCAGCCGGTGGTTCCCACGACGGCGTGGAGGCCGTGCTCCACCGCGAAGCGCACATTCTCCGCCGTGGCCGAGGGGACCGTCAGGTCAACGACATGCGTGGCCCCGGCGACGAGCTCCATGTCTGCCGCTGCCTGAATCGCTCGACAGGCCTCGGCGCCCATCCGGCCGCTCTTGCCGAGGACGGCAACCCTGAGTGTCTGTGTCACCGGCGGCCTAGGCCTTCGCCGCAGCCCGAGCGGCCCGCTCGAAGCCGACGATCTTGTCGACGGCGGCCTCGATCTCACCGGCCACACTGGCGAAGACCTCATCGGACTGGCGGTACGGGTCCTCGATGTCGAGGCTCGGAAGCGCTGCGCTGATCGTCGGTCGAAGCAGCGCAGCAGCCCTCACGAGTTCACGCCACCGGTCTTCAGGGCTGAGGTCGGAGAACTCCTCCAGCCGCTTCTCGGTGAGCTCTTCTGCCACGGCAGCGAACTCGAGCAGGGTGAAGGTGCGCTTGAGGCTGGCTGGGCTCATCTTGAGGATGTCGTCCCGGTGCTCTGCCGTCAGCGGAAGAACCACCGTGGCCAGGCTCAGAAGCCGGGCAGAGAGCCTGCGGGACTCGAAGTCCTCGTGGCTGATCTCGCGCTTCTGGAGGAACTGGTCCATGGGAGGCTGGATCGGCTTGTGGTTCAGGCCCATCGTCCCCGCGGACCCCACCACGAACTCCCCCGGAGCCACGGAGTCCAGCCCGTGCTGCAGCAGGAGTTCGGCGTAGGGAGAGCGGCAGATATTGCCTGTGCACACGGTCAGAATGCGGATGGGTGTCGTCACGTCACTCATAGTACGCGGCCTTTCACAACAGGAGACAGTATTGCTTCATCCAGGTCAGGGCCTACGGCCACCGCCGTCAGGTCTTGGGCGAAGAGAGCCCTTGCGAGCGCCTGGATCTCGTCCCGCGAGACGGCGTCGATGCGGCGCAGGGCCTCGTCGGAGCCCAGGAACTCTCCGGCGACGAGCTCCGCCCTGCCCAGTCGGGACATCCGGGCCCCGGGGTCCTCGAGGGCCATGATGGAGCTCCCGGCGATCTGCCCGCGGGCTCGGAGCAGCTCGGACTCCGTCACGCCCTGCTCCGCGATGTCACTGAGAATCTGCCGAGCGACCTCCATGACCTCGGCGACCTTCGCCGGGGCGCACCCCGCGTAGACGCCCAGGTAGCCCGCGTCCGAGTAGGAGGAGATGAAGGAGTACACGGCATAGGCCAGGGCCCGCTCTTCGCGAATCTGCTGGAACAGACGGGAGGACATGCCTCCGCCGAGGATCGCGTTGAGCACGCTCAGGGTGTATCTGCGCTCGTCCATCGCGTGAAGGCTCGGGAAGCCGATGATCACATGAGCCTGTTCGGACTCCCGATGGAGGACGGTCAGACCGGTCGCGGGAGTGATCGCCGCAGGGGTGCCATCGCGGCGGGGGCGCGGAACAGCGGTCTGGGAGAAGTCCCACCCCGCCTTCTCCAGGCAGGTCTGGACCAGAGCGCAGAACTCCTCGTGGTCCACTCCCCCGGCTGCCGTGATGACGAGGTCCTCGGGGCGGTAGTTCGCCTGGTAATGGGCGATCACCGCCTCGTGGCTGATGCTCTGGATCACCTCTGGGGTGCCGCCGATGGGGCGGCCCAGCGGCTGCCCAGAACGGCCTGGGCGAAGCTCTCATGGGCGGCATCGGCCAGATCGTCCGCGTCCATGGCGAGCTCTTCGAGAATGACGCCCCGCTCCTGCTCAAGGTCGGCGGGGTCGATGCGCGCGCTCGTGACCATGTCCGCGATGACGTCAACGGCCCTGGGGAGGTCTCGGCTGAGAACACGAGCGTAGTAGCAGGTGCTCTCCTTGGCGGTGGCCGCATTGGACTCGCCGCCGACAGAGTCAAAGGTCTCTGCGATCTCGAAGGCGGATCGCGAGGAGGTGCCCTTGAACAGCAGGTGCTCAAGGAAGTGGGTGGAGCCCTCGTGGCCCTCGGCCTCATCGCGTGAGCCGACGCCCACCCAGAAGCCGACGGTCGCGGATCGCATGTCCGGCATGTGCTCGGTGAGGACCCGCACCCCGTTGGGGAAGACGGTGCGCATGACGCGCGCACCGCCTTCGCCTACGTGGATGACCGAATCTGTCCGCCCCGGCTCTTCAGGCATCTCCAGACGCACGGGGATGTCGAGCGGGGCAGACAAATCAGCGATCTTCTTCAAACGCTTTAACCTAGGCCTCTTCGGTCTCGGCGGCGTCCGACTCAGCAGACTCGTCCTCGGCCACGACGGGCGAGAGGGAGAGCTTGCCGCGGTCGTCGATCTTCGTGATCTCGACCTGGACCTTCTGGCCCACGCTCACGACGTCGTCGACGTCGTCCACGCGCTTGCCGCCGGCGAGCTTGCGCAGCTCGGAGATGTGCAGCAGGCCGTCCTTGCCCGGGGTGAGCGAGACGAAGGCGCCGAAGGTGGTCGTCTTGACGACCGTGCCCAGGTAGCGCTCGCCGATCTCCGGGACCATCGGGTTGGCGATGGCGTTGATCTGCGCGCGGGCGGCCTCGGCGGCGGTGCCGTCGGTGGCGCCGATGAGCACGGTGCCGTCATCCTCGATGGAGATGTCAGCGCCGGTCTCTTCCTGGATCTGGTTGATGACCTTGCCCTTCGGGCCGATGACCTCGCCGATCTTGTCCACGGGGATCTTCACCGAGATGATGCGAGGAGCGAACGGGCTCATCTCATCCGGGGTGTCGATGGCCTGGTTGAGGACCTCAAGGATGTGGAGGCGGGCCTCGCGGGCCTGGGTCAGCGCAGCGGCCAAGACGGAGGCGGGGATGCCGTCCAGCTTGGTGTCGAGCTGGATCGCCGTGACGAACTCGCTCGTGCCGGCCACCTTGAAGTCCATGTCGCCGAAGGCGTCTTCAGCTCCGAGGATGTCTGTGAGGGCGGCGTAGCGGGTCTCGCCGTCGACCTCGTCGGAGACGAGGCCCATGGCGATGCCTGCGACCGGGGCCTTGAGCGGCACACCGGCGTTGAGCAGGGACAGCGTCGAGGCGCAGACCGAGCCCATCGAGGTGGAGCCGTTGGAGCCGAGGGCCTCAGAGACCTGGCGGATGGCGTACGGGAACTCCTCGCGGCTCGGGAGAACCGGCACGAGGGCGCGCTCGGCGAGAGCGCCGTGGCCGATCTCGCGGCGCTTCGGGGAGCCGACGCGGCCCGTCTCGCCGGTGGAGTACGGCGGGAAGTTGTAGTTGTGCATGTAGCGCTTCGACTTCTCCGGGGAGAGGGAGTCGATCTGCTGCTCCATCTTGAGCATGTTGAGCGTGGTGACACCCATGATCTGGGTCTCGCCGCGCTCGAAGATGGCGGAGCCGTGCACGCGAGGCAGGACCTCGACCTCGGCGCTCAGCGCGCGGATGTCGGTGAGGCCGCGGCCGTCGATGCGGACCTGGTCGCGGAGGATCCGCTGGCGGATCGTCTTCTTGGTGATCGAGTTGAACGCGGCGGAGACTTCCTTGCCGCGGCCCTCGAACTCCTTGCCCTCGCCCGTGAGCTCCTCGATGACGGCTGCGATGAGCTCGTCCGAGGCCGCTTCGCGCTCCTGCTTGGCTGCGATCTGGAAGATGCGGCTCAGCTCGTCGCCGGCGCGCTTCTCGACGGCGGCGTAGACGTCGTCCTCGTAGTCGCCGAACGTCGGGATCTCGAGCGCGGGGCGGTTGGCGACGCGTGCGAGCTCGGCCTGGGCCTTGCAGAGCACCTCGATGAACGGCTTGGCCGCCTCGAGGCCTTCTGCGACGACCTCTTCGGTCGGGGCGACAGCGCCGTTGTCCTTGATGAGGGACCAGGAGTTGTCCGTCGCCTCGGCCTCGACCATCATGATCGCGACGTCGTCGCCGACGACGCGGCCTGCGACGACCATGTCGAAGACTGCGCTCTCAAGCTGCTGATGCGTCGGGAAGGCGACCCACTGGTTGGCTCCGTCTTCGGTGAGGAGGGCGACGCGGACGCCGCCGATCGGGCCCGAGAACGGGGCGCCGGTGAGGCACGTGGACATGGACGCGGCGTTGATGGCCACCACGTCGTAGAGCTCGTCCGGGTTGATCGCGAGAACCGTCACGACAACCTGGACCTCGTTGCGGATGCCCTTGATGAAGGCGGGGCGCAGCGGGCGGTCGATGAGGCGGCACGCGAGGATGGCCTCGGTGGACGGGCGGCCTTCGCGGCGGAAGAACGAGCCCGGGATGCGGCCGGCGGCGTACATGCGCTCTTCGACATCGATCGTCAGCGGGAAGAAGTCGAAGCCTTCGCGCGGGGACTTGCCGATGGTCGTGGCGGAGAGGAGCGTCGTGTCATCGTCGATCGTGATGAGCGCGGCGCCGTTGGCCTGCTTGGCCAGGCGGCCGGTCTCGAAGCGGATGGTGCGCTTGCCGAAACGGCCGTTGTCGATAACGGCTTCTGTGAACTGAACGTCAGTACCCTCCATGAGGGACCTCCCTTTCGTTGGGGTCAAAAATGTGAGCGACCACAGGGAGCACACCGTTCCGGTCTTCGATCGAGGCCCACGGGCGCTCCCCCGCCGTGTCAGGCGGGGAGTCCCGGAGGCCACTACCGAGGACCGCGAAAGCGGGTGCTCGACGCTGCGGCGTCGCCAAGCCTCGTGTCCTGAGTTAAAAAACAAGAGGCGGCGCCCCCGCTGACGAGGGTGCCGCCTTCCAGTCTACCTATCGGCGCAGGCCGAGGCGCTCAATGAGCTGGCGGTAACGGTCGATGTCCGTGTCAGCCAGGTACTTGAGCATGCGCTTGCGACGACCGACCATGGCCAGAAGGCCGCGGCGCGTGTGGTGATCGTGCTTGTGCATCTTGAGGTGCTCGGTGAGGTCGAGGATGCGCTGGGAAAGAACAGCGATCTGAACCTCGGGGGAACCCGTGTCACCCTCGTGGGTGGCGTATTCCTTGATGATTGCCTGCTTGACTGCTGCGTCAAGTGCCATGATGAACTCCTAGAAGCTGTGCCGTGCGGCCCGGAGGGAAGATCTCTCCGCCGGGGTCATCGCCGAGTGAACGACGACGGCGTCCAGCCACCACGGACCGCAGCCAGACGCATCGACCAGTTTACACGACGGCTCCAGGCGTCAGCGCCCGTCCAGCTCCAGGAGATCCCGGGCCTTCTCCACGTCCTCGGCGATCTGCGCCACGAGCTTCTCAATCCCCTCGAATGCCACCATGCCGCGCAGCCGGTGGGTGAACTCGACCGTGATCATCTGCCCGTACAGGTTGAAGTCCTCGACGGCCTCCCCCTCGGGCCGCCCGAGGACATGGGCCTCGACGGTCACGCGGGTCACGCCGTCGAACGTCGGGTTCTTGCCCACAGAGACGGCGGCGGGCCAGCGGGCCCCGGCCTCGTCGGTGAGCCACCCCGCGTAGACGCCCTCCCCCGGGATGAGGCCGTGGGCGTCGGGAGAGAGGTTTGCCGTGGGGAACCCGAGCTCGCGCCCGCGGGCGAAGCCGTGCACCACCTCG
>JAGLBH010000105.1:0-2617 GCA_018260285.1 Arthrobacter sp.
CCGGCTGATTCATCGCTCCGAAGCAACTTTTCAAGCTTACCAGGTCCTCAGCACTTCCGCAACTTCCCTGTTCCCCTCCGGCCAACTGGCCTTCAGAAACCGTTCAGTTCCTCGTTGCTTTCCGTTCCCGGCGCGAGATAAAACTCTACACAGGTTCCACCGAGAACACAACTCGAAGACCTCCACACACCACGTGACCTGCCCCACACGCAGAAAAACCCCGGAATCCCGGGGTTTTTCTGCGCAGAGTCTCTCCCGTCAAGGCCAGACGGGATCAGACTGCCGTTCTAGGCTTCCTTCGGCCGAACCACCACGACGCTCAACGGCGTGTAGTCTGGCGCGTTCTTCTCCGCATCTGCCAGAATCTGCTCGATCACCGGCACCTCTGGGCTGGACGCGAACTCCTGGTCAATCCCCACGACCAGAGCCGTAGGGCCTACGAGTGCATGGACATAGTCCGCCATCGCGTCCGCCAGGGCATCCAGGTTGCGCCCGAAGTACGAGGGGAAGGAGAGACGCCGTGCGAACTCGCGCATCACCTCGTCCTTCGTCTCGAACGGAAACACGGGGACAGGGAGCAGCCCGCGCTCCTGGGCGCTGTCGCACTCGTCCTCGACTGCCGACTGCACGTCAACCGCTTCGATGCGCTTCACTGGCCCTCCTGAATGAACTTGAACGTCGCGTAGTGATCCGCCGTGAAGTACTTCTCGCTGCCCTGGCCCACGATGATGCGCTGCGGCCCCCGCGTGGAATCGCCCGGAGTCTTCACGGTGTACTCCTTGTAGTAGGAGCCGCTCTTGGCAGGGAGCGCCTTCTCATAGTTGCCGAAGTGAATCCCGTCCCGCGAGTAGGGGAAGGGGCCGCCCTGGCGAATGAGCTGAAGGGTCTTCTTCCCCTCAGCAGGCAGCTCCGACTCGCGAATCGTCGCGAGCGTCGAGGGGTTGCTCGGAGCAGCGCTTGACGAGGCGTTTGACGACGCGCCCGTCCTTCCGCTCGGCTTCGGCGCCGACGAGCTCGCCTTCGCAGACGTGCTCGCCTTCGCTGCACCGGACGATGAGCCGCCCGACGTCGTCGTTCCCGTGCCGCACCCGGCCAGGAGGAGGGCGACGACGACAGCCGCCGCCGCGCGCCCCCGCGCCATGCCCCGGGAGACCCTCATCATGCGGAGGCCTGACTGCGCTTCCGGGCCACCTCGTACAGGGTGATGCCGACAGCCATGGAGGCGTTGAGGGACTCCATGGCGGAGTCGATGGGGATGGAGACGATCTGGTCGCAGTTCTCGCGCACGAGGCGGGAGAGGCCCTTGCCCTCGGAGCCCACCACGATGATGACGGGCTCCTCGGCGAGGCCGAGCTCGGGCAGGGAGACGTCGCCGTCGCCGTCGAGGCCGAGGACGAAGAACCCGCGCTTCTGCGCGTGCTTGAGCGTCGTGTTGAGGTTGGAGGCCTTCGCCACGGGCACGCGCACAGCGGCGCCGGCCGAGGTCTTCCATGCCGAGGCGGTCACGCCCACGGAGCGGCGCTCGGGCACGATGACCGCATGGCCTGCGAAGGCCGAGACGGAGCGGATGATGGCGCCGAGGTTGCGCGGGTCCGTGATGCCGTCGAGCGCGACGACGAGCGGCGCGTTGGGGATGTACCCCTTCTGCCACTGGTCGGCGAGCTCGTTGACCCGGTCGATCGCATCCGCGTACTCGTAGGGCGGGATGACGAGGGCGAGGCCCTGGTGGACGGCGTCCTCCGTCATGCGGTCGAGCTCCTGCTTGCTCGCCTCCATGAGGGCGATGCCCTGCTCGGCGGCGAGCTTGAGGGCCTCGCGGACGCGGTCGTCCATCTCGATCCGGGTGGCCACGTAGAGCGACTTCGCCGGAATGCCTGCGCGGAGCGCCTCGACGACCGAGTTGCGGCCCGTCACGGTCTCGTTGGTCGGGCGCGACGAACGCGTGCCCCGGCCCGTCCCGCGCTTGGCGGCAGAGCGCTCGGCAAGCTGCTTGGACTTGTAGGCCTTGTGATAGGGGCGGTCTTCCGCCTTGGGCGTCGGGCCCTTGCCCTCGAGGGAGCGGCGGCCGTACCCGCCCGTGCCTGCGCTGGGTCCCTTGCGGGGAGTCTTGCGTACTGCGCCTGGGCGCTGATGACCTGCCATGGGTCCACCTTAAGATCGAATTGGCCGACGACCGGCTGACGTCAGAGCGCACAGGCGAACATGCCGCACGCGATTCCCCTCCAGTCTAAAGGGTGGCCCCGCCCCCAGGCGGGAGGGCGGGGCAGGGCTCAGGCCTTGAGAGACCAGCGAGGGCCCGCGGCGGAGTCCTCGACGACGACGCCGGCGGCCGCCAGCAGGTCCCGCAGCCTGTCCGCCTCGCCCCAGTTCTTCTCCGCCCGCACGGCCTGGCGCTGACGGAGCAGATCCTGCACGAGGGTGTCCAGCGCTTCCGAGAGGCCGCTGTCCTGGGACGAGCGGGCCCCGGCGTCGTCCAGCCCGAGGACGGAGGTCATCGCGCGGACCTCCCCCGCGATCTTGAGAGCCGCGGCGGTGTCGCCCGCGGCGAGGGCCGTGTTGCCGGCGCGGACGCGCTCGTGGAGAACGGCGACGGCCTGTGGCGTGGAGAGGTCGTCGT
>JAGLBH010000105.1:2700-4325 GCA_018260285.1 Arthrobacter sp.
CCTCGATCGAGGAGGGGACGCCGTCGGCCGCAGGGCGGTAGTCCAGCACAGAGCGGTAGTGGGAAGCCGTGAGGAAGTAGCGCAGCACGCGCTCGCCCACCTCGGCGACGAGCTCCTGCGGGGAGACCACGTTGCCGATGGACTTGGACATCTTCTCGCCGCCCATGGTCACGAGGCCGTTGTGCATCCAGAAGCTGGCGAAGGCGTGCCCGGCGGCGTGGGCCTGGGCGATCTCGTTCTCGTGGTGCGGGAACTGCAGGTCGAGGCCGCCGCCGTGGATGTCGAACTGCTCCCCCAGGTACTTGCCGGCCATCGCAGAGCACTCGAGGTGCCATCCCGGGCGGCCGCGGCCCCACGGGCTGTCCCAGGCCGCCGTCTCAGGGTCCCCTGCCTTGTGGCCCTTCCAGAGGGCGAAGTCGCGCGGGTCCCGCTTGCCGCGGGGGTCGGCGTCCGGGGCGTCCTGCATATCCTCGACGGACTGATTGGTCAGGGCTCCGTAGTCGGGGAAGGAGCGAACGTCAAAGTACACGTCCCCCGAGCCGTCCGGCGCGGGGTAGGCGTGACCGCGCTCGATGAGCCGCTCGATGAGGGCGAACATCTCCGTCACATGCCCCGTGGCGCGCGGCTCGTACGTGGGGCGGCGCACGCCCAGTCCGTCATACGCCCGGGCGAAGGCCTGCTCGAACCGGTAGGCCAGAGCCCACCACTCCTCGTCCGGAACCTGGCCCGGCTCCGGGCTCGTCACGCCCATGGAGGCGGCGGACTTGGCCAGGATCTTGTCATCGATGTCCGTGACGTTGCGGACCGTGGTCACCCGCAGGCCGCGGTGCTCGAGCCAGCGCGCGAGCGTATCGAAGACCACGGCGGAGCGAAGGTGGCCGATGTGCGGCTCGCCCTGAACCGTGGCGCCGCAGTAGTAGATGCTCGCTTTCCCGGGCTCGGCCGGGACGAACTCAAGGACTTCACGGGACGCGGAATCATAGAATCGAAGGCTCACGCCCTAAGCCTATCTCTCCGGGGCGCGCTCAGCCCAGGGCGGGACCTGCTGCTGGAACGACGAGCGCACTCGCCACCGCCATGGCTCCCTCCCGGCGGCCGAGGAAGCCCAGGTGGTCCGTCGTGGTCGCCGAGATGGAGACGGGCGCGCCGGCGATCTGGGTCATGCGAGCCTCCGCCTCGAGACGCCGGGGGGAGAAGGCGGGAGCCTGGGCCACGAGCTGCACGGCGATATTCCCGATCTGGAAGCCCGCCTCCGTCACGAGCCGGACGGCCTCGGAGAGAATCCGCTCCCCGCTCGCGCCGGCCATGTCCGGGCGGTCCACGCCGAAGTTCGAGCCCAGATCGCCCAGGCCGGCCGCGGAGAAGAGGGCGTCAGCGGCCGCATGGGCCACGACGTCGCCGTCGGAATGCCCCTCAAGGCCCGTCACGCCCGGCCATTCGAGGCAGGCGAGCCAGAGCGGGCGGTTCGGGTCCTCGTCGAAGGCGTGGACGTCAACGGCCACTCCGGTGCGAGGCAGGGGGAAGGCGGTCATCGGCTCTCCTCAGAAGGGGCGGGTGCCTGGTCGGAGCGGGCGGCGGCCTGGTCGGGGTGGGCCAGGTAGTGCTCGGCCAGGATGAGGTCAATG
>JAGLBH010000105.1:4335-6361 GCA_018260285.1 Arthrobacter sp.
GGGGTGGTCACCTTGAGCGCGCGGGGATCGCCCTCGACCACTCGCACCGGGCGGCCCAGAGCCTCAAGGAGCATGGCGTCGTCGGTCGCGGCGGCGGCGTCGGCCCCCGCACCCCCCTCAGTGTGGGCCTGCCACAGGTCCTCCGCGCGGAAGCCCTGGGGGGTCTGGACAGCGCGGAGGCGGGAGCGCGCGGGAGTGGACTCGATCTGAGAGCCGTCGGAGGAGACGAGCTTGACGGTGTCCACCACCGGAACTGCGGGGATGACGCCGGAGGCGCCCGCCTGCAGGCCCTCCAGCACTCTGCGGAACACGGATGAGGGCGTGAGCGCCCGGGCGCAGTCGTGAATGAGCACCCACTCGCACCCCAGGGCGAGGATCGGCCCAAGACCGGCTCGAACGGAATCGGAGCGCTCGGCCCCGCCGCGCGCCCATTCGAGGCCCGGGACGCAGCCGAGCTCTCGCTCCACGGCCTCCCTCAGGCGGTGATCCCCCGCCGGCTCGACGACCACCAGCGGCGCGTCGGGCAGCGCGGCGCGCACGCCTCGGACAGCATGGGAGACGAGGGTCATCCCCCCGAGCACGGCGAGGGCCTTGGGAACTCCCGCGCCCAGGCGCGTGCCCTCCCCCGCCGCCGCGATGACGACGCCGACCCTGCCGGCCTCAGACGCGCCAGAAGGCGCCGCACTCGGTGCGACGCCTTCTGAATGAATGCGGGAGTCCACGGACAGCCGTTTAGGAGGCCAGGACTTCGTCAAGCACAGTGGCGGCCTGCTCTTCGTCCGTCTTCTCCGCCAGAGCAAGCTCCGAGATGAGAATCTGACGGGCCTTGGAGAGCATCCGCTTCTCGCCGGCGGAGAGTCCGCGGTCATGGTCGCGGCGCCATAGGTCGCGGACGACCTCAGCCACCTTGATCACGTCACCGGACGCAAGCTTCTCCAGGTTCGCCTTGTAGCGGCGGCTCCAGTTGGTGGGCTCTTCAACGAACTCTGCCCGAAGAACGTCGAACACATGCTCGAGGCCTTCCTTGCCCACCACGTCTCGCACGCCGACCATGTCAACGTTCTCAGCGGGAACCTCAATGGTGAGCTCCCCCTGAGCGACGCGAAGCTTGAGATACATCTTCTCTTCGCCCTTGATGACCCGCGTCTTGATCTCTTCGATCGTTGCGGCTCCATGGTGGGGGTAAACGACGGTCTCGCCAACCTCAAAAATCATGTGGACATTCCCCTTTCGCGGATCTCAGTTTATCACGAGAGCCACGACACGCCGGGATCTGCTTTACATTGGCCCAGTCTTCGAGATATGTTCTCCCCCGCCTCATTCTCGACGCGCTGCGGGCGCCGCGCTTCTCATGGAACGGCGTCGCCTGGCGGAACAGGTATTCTGGGGGAAGACGTATCCTGCGGTGTGCGCCCCGCGCCTGCAGACACCTTGACGCTTCAGGAGTTATTGAAAGTGACCAACGTTCGAGCTTTTAGTGCACGCCGAATCGCAGCGGCCTCCCTTATCGCCGCATCGCTCGTTGGTGTCTCTGCGTGCAGCACCATCAACGAACAGGCGACCACCAAGTCCTACGACGCCTCGGACGGAGTCTCCGCCTCCGTCAAGAGCGGCAGCGCCGACGTCTCCCTGCGCAACCTCATGATCGTGGCCAACGACAAGGACAAGCCGGGACGCATCCTCGGCACCGTGGTGAACAACGGCACGGACAAGGCCTCCGTGACCTTCACCGTGGCCGGCTCTCCTGCTGTGGGCACGGTGGCTGCGGCCGCCGCGCCGAACAACTCGGTGCAGCTCTCCTCGAACGCCGCCAAGGTGATGGTTGAGAAGACCCCCGCACGCCCGGGCGAGCTCGCCGAAGTCACCATCACGGCCAACGGCCAGGAGACCACGGTGCGCGTCCCCGTGCTCGACGGCACCCTTCCCCAGTACCGGGCCTACATCCCCGGCGGCGCCAGCCCCGTTCCCACGGAGACGAAGGCCACCGCGCCCGCTGCCGGCCACTGATCTTCCGGGCGGATCCGCT
>JAGLBH010000106.1:0-3393 GCA_018260285.1 Arthrobacter sp.
CATTCAGCAGGGAGCACCCCGCGAGGCTCAGTCCCGCGAGGGCGCTGAGGGCCAGGGCGGCAAGGGTTCTGGGCGTGGTGGGGGAAGGCACAAGAGACATTTGTACCAGGCAGGAGGCCTGAAATCGCGGCATGAGGGGGAAAAGGGGCCGCGTCGTCGCGGTGTGCGGCCGCGCGGTGTGACCTGCTCCGGTTCTCCCGTCCCCCTGAGACCCCTCTTTCCGTCCAGCTCCCGGCCGCCTTCTCCAGACGGCGGACGCCTTCAGGCCCGGATCCGCGGAATTCTGGCTGAAGGCGGCCGGATTCTGGACGCAGAGAGCGGGGAACGGGCGGATGGTCGCGGTGCATTCACCGCTGAGCGGCGCCCGCTGAAGCTCATTAGTTGATTCTTCAAGTAAAGTGGTAGGATTGCTTTAACATTCACGCAACCAGGAGAGGGGTGCCCCTTGCAGGCCACCGCCCACGCACGCCACGCAGACAGACTTCACGCCGCCACCGAGATGGGAGCCGTCACGCTGCGCGCCGCAGACCTCGACTCCATGGTCCGCTACTACCGGGAGGGCGTCCTTCTCGAGGTCTTCTCCCACACGGGGGACCGGGCGGTTCTCGGCCGAGGGGCCACGCCGATCCTCATCCTCGAGCACGCGCCCGAGCTCAAGCACGCCCCGCGCGGCTCCGCGGGCCTCTTCCACACGGCCGTCCTCTATGAGACGCAGGAAGACCTCGCGGCCGCCGTGTACTCGGTGGCCACCCTGTACCCGGAGCTGTGGACCGGGAGCGCGGATCACCTCGTCAGCCAGGCCTTCTACGCCAACGACCCCGAGGGCAACGGCGTGGAGCTCTACTGGGACCGGGACCGCACAGAGTGGTCCTGGACCCACGGCCTCGTGGAGATGGACTCGCTCTTCCTCGACCCCCGGGCGTTCGTCGAGGAGCACCTCACGGAGAGCGCCCTCGTGAACCCGCAGTCGCGGCCCGGCAAGGTGGGGCACGTCCATCTCTCCGTCGGAGACGTGGAGACGGCCCGGGCGTTCTACGTGGACCAGCTCGGCTTCGAGAAGACGAGCGAGCTCGGCAGCTCGGCCCTCTTCGTCAGTGCCGGCGGGTATCACCACCACATGGCCATGAACGTGTGGAACTCCCGAGGCGCAGGACTCCGCGCCCCGGCGCTCGGTCTGGGCCTCGTGCGCATTGAGGTGCCCACGGCAGACGAGATCGGCGCGCTCGCGGACCGCATGCGCCACTACGGGGTGAGCTCCTCTGACGACGGCCGCACGGTCTCCTTCGACGACCCGTGGGCCAACCGCATCGAGGTCACCGCCGCAGACTCCTCAGCGGCGTAGGGCTATCGGCCCTGGCACTGGCCCTCAACCACGGGGGCCAGCGCCTCGCGGAGGGCCGCGACCTGGCCGGGGCCGAGGCGGTCGAAGAGCACGCGGCGGACCTCTTCCACGTGGGCGGGCGCTGCGGTGGTGAGCATCTCCTGCCCCGCGTCCTCCAGGGTGGTGAGTGTGGTGCGGCCGTCCTCCGGATGCCGGCTCCGGGTGACCCACCCGCGCCGCTCGAGCTTCTCCACCGCGTGGGAGAGCCGGGAGAGGGAGCCGTTCGTCAGCAGGGCGAGGTCGCTCATGGGGCAGGTGCGCTCGGGACTGTCGCTCAGCATCGCCATGATGTAGTACTCGAAGAGCGTCAGGCCGTGCTCTTTGCGCAGCTGGCTGTCCAGCGTGGCGGGGACGGTCTGCATGACGGTCAGGAGCGTTCTCCAGGTGGTGTGCTCGTCAGGGGTCAGCCATCGCGGTTCAGTCATGAGCGCTATTCTTTCACACATTCACTTGAGCCTTCACATAACGGGTCTCCCCGGACCGGCTCTAGGATAGGGGGATGAGCGCAGCCGACCTGGTCCTGACCGACGAGTTCCAGGCGGCGCTCACCCAGCTCAACGCCGGAGGCCACCTCCTCCTCACGGGCAAGGCGGGGACCGGCAAGTCCACCCTCATCCGGCACTTCATGGAGGGGACGCACCGCAACGTCGTCGTCGCCGCGCCGACCGGGATCGCCGCCCTCAACGTCAACGGCTACACGATCCACCGGCTGTTCTCCTTCCACTCGCGCCTGACCGCCGAGGCCATCCGGAGCGGGGCGTACGTCCCCGGCCGATTCGCCCAGACGCTCAAGAAGCTGGACACGCTCATCATCGACGAGGCGTCCATGGTCCGCGCAGACCTCTTCGACCAGATCGCCGCGGCGCTCGAGGCCTACGGGCCGACGCCGGGGCGGCCCTTCGGGGGAGTGCAGATCGTTCTCGTGGGGGACCTCTACCAGCTGCCGCCCGTCGTCGTCGAGGCCGAGAGGCCGTACTTCCGCAGCGTCTACGAGTCCGAGTACTTCTTCTCCGCCCGCTCGTACAGCCGCGAGCAGTTCCACTCCGTGCAGCTCACCCACATCTTCCGCCAGCAGGGCGACCCCCGGCTCGTCGAGATCCTCAACGACGTGCGCGAGGGCGTGCTCCTCGACGACGCCCGGGCCGAGCTCAACCGCCGCACCCAGCCGGACTTCGAGCCGCCCCTCGACGAGTTCTGGCTCACCCTGACGACGACCAACCGGATGGCCACCTCCCGCAACCACGCCGCGCTCGACCAGCTCCCCGGGCCCGAGCACACCTCCGTCGCCGAGATCAGCGGAGACCTCACCGGGTTCGAGGCCCCCACCGACTCGCACCTTCAGCTCAAAGTCGGCGCGCAGGTCATGCTCCTGACGAACGACGACGCAGGCCGATGGGTCAACGGCACCATCGCCCACATCACCCGCCTCAGCAGAGACGGCTGGGACCTCACCGCCCAGATCCGGCTCCCCGACGGCAGCCTCGAAGACGTCTTCCCGCACACCTGGGAGGTCACCTCGCCCGTTGTCACCGGCACGAGCCTCAGCCACGAGTCCGTCGGCTCGTTCCGCCAGCTGCCCTTCCGCCTGGCCTGGGCCATCACGATCCACAAGAGCCAGGGGCAGACCCTCGACCGGGTCGTCGTGGACCTCACCGGGGGAACCTTCGCCGACGGGCAGCTCTACGTGGCGCTCAGCCGGTGCACGAGCATGGACGGCCTGGTGCTCCGCCGCGGCGTGGGGCCCCGGGACCTCAAAGTGGACCAGCGCGTCCGCCGCTTCCTCCACGAGGAGACCCCGCCCGAAGCCCGCAAGCACGTCTACCTCGCCATCCACACCGTGGGGGACACCGGCCGCATGTGGCGCCCCCGCCCCATCCGCCTGGCCGCCATCGACGACGACGGCGCCACGATCAGCACCCTCATCAACCCCGACCGCGACCTCGGCGACGCCAAAGCGCGCTGCGGCCTCACGCCGAGCGACGTGCTCCTCGCCCCGCTGCTCGCCGAAGCCT
>JAGLBH010000106.1:3403-6217 GCA_018260285.1 Arthrobacter sp.
GCCTGGGCCGCCATCAGCCCCTTCCTCGAGGGCAAAATCCCCGTCGGACCGCGCATCGACGAGCTCCTCGGGCACATCGACTACGAGCTCAAACGCAACGGCCACGTCAGCCGCATCCCCCTCGGCGTGCACCAGCCCATGCCGCACAGGCCGGACTCCCACGAGCCGGACGCCGCGCTCGCGGACGCCATTGCCGTCCGGGACGCATTCCTCGAGCGGGCCGCGGCGGAGACGGGGATCCCCTCAGGCCAGCCCTTCCCGCAGCAGGCTCCCCGCCCGGGATACCTCCTGGTGCCGGGGCGGGACGGGCGGCACGAGGTGCACCTGGCGCACGCGCACCCGGGGGACGAGCGGACGGAGGCTCAGCTCGCCGAGGAGATGGCCGGCCTGCTGCGCGGCGCCGCCGCACGGGCGCCCCTCACGGCTGCCGCACGGGCAGCGCTGGGGGAGGTGGAGCGGGCCTACGGCGTCGTCGTGCTCTCCGAGGAGGCGCAGGACGGGGTGAGCATCGAGGAGATCCTCGTTCCCGGCGCGCGCGTGTGCTTCAGCGGAAGCTACTTCGACGCGCGGGGGAGGTTCGTGGACAGGCCCGAGCTCGAGCTCACGGCGCACACGGCGGGCCTGCAGCCGGTGGCCACCGTGACGAAGACCCGCTGCGACGCGCTCATCACGGCAGAGGCCGGCACCCTGTCCACGAAGGCCAAGAACGCCCACAAGTACGGCAAGCCCGTCTTCACCGTGGACGAGTTCCTCGACTGGGCGGCACAGCGCTGAGGCTTACGCGCCCTGCGTCGCCGTCAGGACGAGCAGCGCCGCATTGAGCGCCACGATGACGGCAATGCTCAGGCCAGCGCCGATCCTCAGTGCGAGGCTGTCGGCGAACTCGCCCATGACCGCCCGGCTGCCCGTCCTCCGCGCGAGGGGGACGAGGGCGAACGGGATGCCGAAGCTCAAGACCACCTGACTCAGGATGAGCGCGGCCGTCGGCTCCAGGCCGCTCATGAGCAGCAGCATCGCCGGGGCCAGCGACACCAGACGGCGAACCCACGGGCGGATGCGCCGCTGGAGGAGACCCTGCATGACGACATCGCCTGCCACCGCCCCCACCGTCGTGGAGGCGAGCCCCGAGGCCAGCAGCCCAACCGCGAAGACCGTCGCGATGACGGGACCGAAGACATCGCCCATCGCGGCATGAGCGCCCTCAAGGGTGTCCGTGCCCTCGCGCCCCTGCAGATTGACGGCCGCCACGAGCAGCATGCCGATATTGACCGCGCCCGCCACGGTGAGAGCCACGATGACGTCCAGCCGCGTGGCCGAGAGCAGGTGCCGAATGCGCGATGCGCCCTCAGAGATGCTCGCCGGAGTGCTCGCGGTGCTGTGGCGCCGGATGGCGAGGGCCGAATGCACGTAGATCGCGTGCGGCATGACGGTGGCTCCGAGCATGGAGGCGGCGATGAGCACGGACTCCGGGCCTGCGAAGCGGGGGACGAGACCGCCGGCGACGTCGTGGGGATCGGGCGGGGTGACCGCCAGGCCTGCCAGGAATCCGAGGGCGACGACGCCGAGCAGCCCGACGATGGCCAGCTCGAACGGGCGCTGGCTCCCTCTGGACTGCAGGCCGAGGATGCCCAGAGAGATGCCGCCGACGATGAGCCCGCCCATCCACAGGGGCACCCCGAAGAGAATGCGGAGGGCCACCGCCCCGCCGATGACCTCTGCGATGTCCGTGGCGATGATGACGAGTTCTGCCTGGGCCCAGTACGCGAGGCGCTGGGGGCGGCTGCTCGTCTCCGCGACGTGCTGAGGGAGGGTGCGGCCCGTGACGATGCCGAGCTTGGCGGACTGGTACTGGACGAGGACGGCCATGGCGTTGGACAGCACGAGAACCCACACGAGCAGGAACCCGTAGGCGGCCCCTGAGGTCATGTTCGCGGCGACGTTGCCGGGGTCCACGTAGGCGACGGCGGCCACGAGGGCGGGGCCGAGCAGCCTGAGCAGTCCAGATTTAGGCATGACTAAATATTACATGAGGGCAGGGAGGCCTGAGGCTGCACGGACCAGGGGCGAGAGGGGCGACACAATGCTCCGCAGAGGTCATGCGGAGAGCAGGGCAACGGGATTCAGGGTCTCTGCCGGAGAGACAGGCAGGGTGAGCGGGATCGGTGATCCGAGCAGGGGAGGGGCGCAGACAGCGTGATGCAGAGCTGTGTCGCGACGGGGGGGGGGGAGTGGAGCTAAGGAGAATCGAACTCCTGACCTCTTCGATGCGAACGAAGCGCTCTACCAACTGAGCTATAGCCCCTGGTCGGCCTCTTGCGGAAGCCAGCCTTCTCACACTGTAGGAAAGACGTCCCCTCTTCGCAAATCCAGGCGGAGAAGGCTGCGGGCAGGTGAGGCAGACAGCGCGGATCGTCCGCTCACCTCCTCCACTCAACGAATTGTGGGTCGAAGGGGGCGGCTCAAGGGCGATTTAAGGCCCCGTTCGCCCCACAATCCGTGAGGCGGAAGCCGCTGAAGCCGATGAGCTAGTGGGAGGTGCTGAGGATCGCCGCGAGACCGAGCTCCCCGCGCCGCATCATGACGGTGTGGGCTGCCGTGAACACGGGGGCCGCCATGGGAGACAGCGCCGTCATCCAGAGCTTGGTGGGGCGAACCCGCCAGGAGATGAACACATCGGTGGCGGAACCAGCGCAGCCGGGCTCCGGGCAGGCCTCACCGGCAGAGGGGCGCAGCTGGACGCTGCCGGTTCCGTCGAGGTGCCCTGCGGCGTCGAACTCGATGCGGTGAGGAGAGTTCACGAGGGTGGGAGTGATG
>JAGLBH010000107.1 GCA_018260285.1 Arthrobacter sp.
GGCGGAGGGCGGCGCGGAGCTCGGCGGCCAGCTCGGCCCGGCGAGCGGGCGGAACGATCGGGCGGCGCATGAGGCCGCGGCCGAAGCCGTCGTCGGCCCAGCGGGGGACCACGTGGTCGTGGTAGTGCCAGACGTGCTGGGAGCCGCAGGGCTCGTTGTTCTGGCGGATCGTCACGCCGTCGCAGCCCCAGGCGAGCTTGCAGGCGATCGCGGTGTCACGAACCATGGCGGAGACGGCCGCCATCTGGGCGTCGGTCATGAAGTACAGGGACTCGACATGCTCGCGGGGCACCACCATGGGGTGGCCCGGCTGCGGCTCAAAGCCGTGAGAGGCGATGAACACGAGCACGTCGTCGTCGGCGAAGACCAGGTCGCCCGGCTCGCAGAGGTTAGAGGGATGGGAGGTGTCGCCGTCGCGCAGCCCGCAGAACGGGCAGGGGTAGGCGTGAGGCGCGTGGGACGGAAACAGCTCGGCGTGCTGAGCAGGGACGCTCGGGCCGGAGGGCTGCCGCCCCGGCATCAGTCCTCGTCCTCGTCGTCTTCGAAGATCCACTCGTACATGTCGAACATGAACTCGGTGAAGGTGCCGTCCTCAGAGATCCAGTCTCCGCGGGCGTTGTTCTTCCGGTAGACGATCGGGTCCGGCAGGGAGGCGTCCTTGGTGCGCATGCCCCAGGTGAACTCCTCGTTCTCGTCCTCGAGGAACATGAGCACGCCGTCGTCGTCGACCTCGAGCTCGTCCGGGTCCCACACGAAGTGGAAGGCCTCCATGAACTCGATGCAGCCGCCGAGCGACTCGTAGAACTCGCGCAGGGCGAGGGGGATGGTGACGCCCGCCTTCTCCAGAAGCGCGTCGAGCTCGGCGGGAGCGATGCCTTCGGCGGGGCTCCAGCGTTCGTCGAGGTATTTGGGGACGAGGGACTTGAACTTCTCCGCGAATAATTCAGGCACGTCTTGATCCTACCGGGTGCGGGCAAATCCCCTTCAGGACCGGCGGGAGCCGATCCGCACCGCGAGCGACGCCGATTTCGAGCGCGCCGCCATGGGGGCGCCCCAGCCCTGCCGGTGGGCCGTCACGCGGAGGGCGAAGACCGAGCACGCCACTGCCAGTCCGGTCCAGAACCCGTACAGGTCCGCGCCCCACAGCATGGCCGTGAAGGCCGCGCCCACGAGGGCCGGGATCGCGTAGAGGTCGTTCGGGTTGAAGAGGCCCGGCGTCTCGTTGGCGACGACGTCCCGCAGCACGCCCCCGCCCACCCCCGTCATGACGCCGAGGAGCACCGCAGAGACCGGGTGCATCCCGTGCTGGAGCGCCCGCGAGGTGCCGCTGATGCAGAAGAGCGCCAGCCCGGCCGCGTCGAACACCATGAGCCAGTTGGTCCGCCGCAGGAAGGGCGCCGAGGCGAAGTGCACGCTGAGCGCAGCGAGGAGCACGGGCAGCAGGTAGATGGGGTTCGCGAAGGAGTTCGGCACGCCGTCGGCGATGATGAGGTCGCGGACGACGCCGCCGCCCAGCCCCACGAGCGAGGCCAGGATGAGGGAGCCGATGAGGTCGAACTCCCGCCGGGCCGCCATGAGCGAGCCGGAGACGGCGAAGAAGTAGACGCCCAGGAGGTCGGCAGCCAAAGAGAGATTCACACTGTTCACTCTCTCATCCCTGGGACCGCATCCCGGCAGCCTCGTCCCGGCGGGGGTGGGCCACGTCCCAGGCCTTGAGGGCCAGGTTGAGGTGGGTGGCGCCGTCGATCGTCGTCAGGTCGTGGCCCGTGAGCTGCCGGATGGACTCCACCCGGTACCGGATGGAGTTGCGGTGGACGCCGAGCTGCGCGGCGACCTCCTGCACGGCCCCGTCCCGCTCGAGGTAGGCGCGCAGCGTCTCCATGAGCTCGGCCTTCTCCGCGGCGAGCATGCCGATGGTCTGCTCGGCGAACTCGGTGGTCGGCGCGTCCTGCCCCGCGAGGAGCAGGGACATCATGGAGAGGCGGCTCGCCGCCACGGCCTCCCCGGGGGCGGCCTCCCGCGCGGCCCCCAGCGCCTCGTGCCACGCCCATTTCAGACCGGTCCACGGGTAGGGGCGGCTCACGCCCACGCGCGCGCTGAGCCCCGCCCGCTCGAGAATCCGGCAGAGCTCGTCCGTGGAGTCCCGGAGCGCGGCGATGAGCAGGTGCTCCCCGATGAGGGCCGTGCGCACCACGCCGAGCTCGCGCAGGCTCGCGTCCCTGCCCTGAGGAAGCGGCAGCGAGGCGAGCGCCCGCCGCTGCCCCGAGGGAACCGAGACGACGAGGATGTGGTGGGCGTCGTCGTCCATCCCGATCGACCGCAGGCGCGCCTGGGCCTCCGCGCCGCGCAGGGTGGAGCTGATGACGTCCTGGAGGATCTGCCCGGCGGCCTGGCGCTCGCGGACGAGCGCGCGGTTGTCGTTCGCGAGCTCGACGCCGAGGAGCGAGCGCGCGTAGTCGACGGCGGACGGCGCGTGGCTCGGCGCCCCCGGCCCCACGAGGCTCCAGAGGGAGGCCCGGTCCTTGTACCCGGTGGGGATGGGCTGCTTAAGCCAGGCGGGGTCGTCGTCGCCCGCGGGAACCCGGCCCACAGAGTGGATGAGGCTGCCGTGGCGGTGCAGCTGAAGCGGGCCGTGCGTGAGCTGCGCGAGGGTCTCCAGGAGGGCAGTCTGCCCCTTCTCCCGCCCGCCGGAGACGAGCGCCGCGGCCAGCTTCTGGTGCGCCGCGAGGAGGCTGCTGAGGGAGGCGGTGTGCTGTTCGGCGATCCGCTCGCTCACGAGCTTTCCGATCGCCACGAACGGCGTGGCCTCCGGGACGACGACGACGGGCAGCCCGGCCTCCTCCGCCGCCGCGAGAAGGCGCTCGGGCACCTGCGCGTGGGTCATCTGGGACTCGGGCCGGCCCACGCCGAAGCCCAGCCCCGCCGCGCCCGCCCGGGCGATGGAGCGCACGAACTCCTCCTGCTCCTCGGGCGCGTGCAGGCGGACGCCCGTCGTGAGGACGAGCTCGCCCCCGTCGAGGTAGGCGCTCGGGTCCCGCAGCTCGGTCGAGGCGGCGAAGCTCAGGGGCTGCTCGAGGCTTGCGGGGGCATGGTCTCGGGTGGCCAGCACAAGGCCGAAGCGGGGGTGGCTGAGGAGCTCTGCGAGGGTCACCGCTCCAGCCTAGAAGCCCGGGGGCGGCCTCCGCCAATCGTTCCGAGGAATGAAAAACGATTGTGTCTGTTGTGCCTGCGCTCAAACACAGTGCCCTCCGTCTCACTAGAGTGGGAGTATGACTCTTCAGAATTTCATTGACGGCGCTTTCGTCGACTCCCGCGGCGCCGCGACCATCGATGTCGTCTCTCCGGTGACCGGCGAGGTCGTCGCCGTCTCTCCCGTGTCCGTCGAAGAGGACGTGAACGCGGCCTTCGAAGCCGCCGAGCGCGCCTTCACCCGCGAGTGGCGGGACACCACGCCCTCCGTCCGCCAGCGCCTCCTCCTCAAGCTGGCCGACGCCGTCGAGGCCCACGCCGACGAGCTCGTCGAGGCCCAGCACCGCAACACCGGCCAGGTCAAGGAGATGATCCGGACCGAGGAGGTCATGGCCGGCGCAGACCAGTTCCGCTTCTTCGCAGGCGCCGCCCGCCTCCTCGAGGGCAAGGCCGCAGGCGAGTACATGGAGGGCCACACCTCCTGGATCCGCCGCGAGCCGATCGGCGTCGTGGCCCAGGTGGCCCCGTGGAACTACCCCTTCCTCATGGCCGTCTGGAAGCTCGGCCCGGCCCTTGCGGCGGGCAACACCGTGGTGCTCAAGCCGTCCGACACGACGCCTGAGTCCACCCTCGTTCTCGCGCGCCTCATCGGGGAGATCTTCCCGGCAGGCGTGGTCAACGTGGTCCTCGGCGACGCCTCCACGGGCACCCTCATGACGGAGCACCCCGTGCCGGGCCTCGTCTCCATCACGGGCTCCGTCCGGGCGGGCATCGCCGTCGCCACGAGCGCCGCCAAGGGGCTCAAGCGCGCGCACCTCGAGCTGGGAGGCAAGGCCCCCGCCGTCGTCTTCGCGGACGCCGACCTCAAGCGCACCGCCGAGCAGATCACCGAGTTCGCGTTCTTCAACGCGGGCCAGGACTGCACGGCCATCACCCGCGTCCTCGTCGAGGCCTCCGCGCACGACGAGCTCGTGGAGCTCATGGCAGAGCACACGAAGACGCTGGGCACGGGCAGCCAGAACGACGCCGAGAACTACTTCGGCCCCCTCAACAACGCGAACCACTTCCAGCAGGTCTCCGGGGTCGTCGAGCGGCTCCCGGAGCACTGCTCCATCGTCACCGGCGGCAAGCGGGCCGGCGACCGCGGGTTCTTCTTCGAGCCGACGATCATCACGGGCGCTCGCCAGGAGGACGACGTCGTCCAGCAGGAGACGTTCGGCCCGGTCATCACCGTGCAGCCCTTCACCACGGAGGAGAAGGCGCTCGAGCTGGCCAACGGCGTCGACTACGCCCTCGCCGCCAGCGTGTGGACCACCGACCACGGCCGCGCGATGCGCCTCAGCCGGGGCCTCGACTTCGGGGCGGTCTGGATCAACACGCACATCATGCTCGTCGCCGAGATGCCCCACGGCGGCTTCAAGAAGTCCGGCTACGGCAAGGACCTCTCGATGTACTCCGTCGAAGAGTACACCCGGGTCAAGCACGTCATGAGCGTCCTCGACGCCTGACCTGCGCCCCAGCCGAGCATCCACCCACCAGAGAAGGACCACCATGAGCCAGAGCCCCGCCCCCACCTTCCGACTTGAGCAGAAGCGCCACGTGCTCAAGGACTTCCCCGGCCCCAAGTCCAGCGCCCTCGCCGAGCGGCGCAAGGACGCTGTGGCTGCGGGCGTCGCCTCGACCGTCCCCGTGTACGTCCAGGACGCCGACGGAGGGATCATCCTCGACATCGACGGCAACTCCTTCGTGGACCTCGGCTCCGGCATCGCCGTGACGAGCGTCGGCGCGTCCGAGCCGGCCGTCGTGGGGGCTGTGGCCGAGGCCGCAGGGCACTTCACCCACACGTGCTTCATGGTCACCCCGTACGAGGGCTACGTGGAGGTCGCCGAGCGCCTCAACACGCTCACCCCCGGGGACCATGCCAAGAAGACCGTGCTCTTCAACTCCGGCGCGGAGGCTGTGGAGAACGCCGTGAAGATCGCGCGCATCGCCACGGGGCGCAGCGCCGTCGTCGTCTTCGACCACGCCTACCACGGCCGCACGAACCTGACGATGGCCCTCACGGCCAAGTCCATGCCGTACAAGCACGGGTTCGGGCCGTTCGCCTCGGAGGTGTACCGGGTGCCGATGAGCTACCCGTTCCGCGAGGAGAACCCCGAGATCACGGGCGCAGAGGCCGCCCAGCGCGCCATCACGATGATCGAGAAGCAGATCGGCGCCGACCAGGTGGCCGCGCTCGTCATCGAGCCGATCCAGGGCGAGGGCGGCTTCATCGTCCCCGCAGAGGGCTTCCTCCCGGCGCTCGCTGAGTGGGCCAAGGCCAACGGCGTCGTGTTCGTGGCGGACGAGGTCCAGGCGGGCTTCTGCCGCACGGGCGAGTGGTTCGCCGTGGACCACGAGGGCGTGGTGCCGGATCTCGTGACGATGGCCAAGGGCATCGCCGGCGGCATGCCGCTCTCGGCCGTGACGGGCCGGGCCGAGCTGCTCGACTCCGTCCACGGCGGCGGCCTCGGCGGCACCTACGGCGGTAACCCCGTGGCCTGTGCCGCGGCGCTCGCCGCCCTGGACGTCATGGAGGAGCAGGACCTCAACGCGAAGGCCCGCCGCATCGAGGAGATCGCCCGCGGCGTGCTCGAGCCCCTCGTGGGCGAGGGCGTGGTGGGCGAGCTGCGCGGGCGCGGCGCGATGCTCGCGATCGAGCTCGTCGAGCCGGGCACGAAGAAGCCCAACCCCGAGGCGGCCAAGGCCATCGCGGCTGCCTGCCTCAAGGAGGGCGTCATCATCCTGACGTGCGGCACCTACGGGAACATCATCCGCCTGCTGCCGCCGCTCGTCATCGGCGAGGAGCTCCTCACGGACGCCCTCGGCGTGCTCGCCACGGCCATCAAGGCCCAGTAGCACCCCGGGGAGCCCCACACCGCTCAGCCGAGAGAAGGCGGCGTTCTGAACGCGGCGGTGTCAGGTGGTCGTTGCAACACTTCCTCCTGCAACCCCACCTGACACCCCCTGGAGCAACCCGCCATGCCC
>JAGLBH010000108.1 GCA_018260285.1 Arthrobacter sp.
GACGACCAGGTGAAGCTCGGCGGCCGCCGCATCGAGCTGGGCGAGGTGGAGACCGCGCTGCAGTCTCTTCCGGGAGTTCAGGCTGCTGCTGCCGCCGTCAAGGGAGGCGGCGCCGCCCCTCAGGTGCTCATCGGCTATGTGGCCCTGGATGAGAAGGGCGAGTTCGACGAAACCGCTGCCCTGGCCCAGCTGCGCCGCGACCTCCCGGCCGCGCTCGTACCCCGCCTGGCCGTCGTTGAGAGCCTTCCGACCAAGTCCAGCGGAAAGGTGGACCGGGACGCGCTCCCGTGGCCGCTCTCGGGCGGGGCCCAGGAGAATCTGGATCTCTCCGCCTATGAGCGCCTGTCTCCGGACGCCCAGTGGATCGTCGACTCCTGGGCGGCCGGCCTCTCCACCGTCCCCGGTGACCTCGATGCCGACTTCTTCGCCCTCGGCGGCGGAAGCCTCCAGGCCGCTCAGCTCGTCTCGGTGCTTCGCCAGCGCTACCCCTTCGTGACGGTCGCAGACATCTACGACCGCCCCCGCGTGGGCGCTCTCGCCGAGCATCTCGCGGGAGGGGACGACGGCGAGCGCAGCGTGGCCGTGCAGCGGGACGTCAAGCGCACTCCCCGACGCGCCCAGTGGGCCCAGACCCTCGTGGGCGTTCCCGCGCTCATCCTCGTGGGACTTCGCTGGTTCGTCTTCCTCTGCATCGGGCTGACGCTCCTGGACGCCGCCGGAGTGCAGACGCGCATCCCCACGCCGTCTCTCTGGGCGACAGGGCTCCTCTGGCTCCTCTTCGTGGCGCCCATGGGCCGCATGGCCATCTCCGTGGCCGCGTCTCGGCTTCTGCTCCGCGGTGTGAAGCCTGGCACCTACCCTCGCGCCGGCAGCGTCCACATGCGCCTCTGGATGGCTGAGCAGATCGCCTCCCTCGTCGGAGCCGTCTCGCTCGCCTCCGCCTTCCTCGTCCCGTACTACGCGCGTGCCCTCGGAGCGAAAATCGGCAACGGGGTGGACCTGCACTCCGTCCCTCCCGTGACAGGTCTTCTCACGATCGGGGAGAACGCGGCGATCGAGCCGGAAGTGGATCTCACCGGATGGTGGGTCGACGGCGACCACCTGCACATCGGGTCCATCGACATCGGCCCGGGCGCCCACATCGGATCCCGGTCCACCCTGACGCCGGGTGCTGTCGTGGGCCGCGACGCCCATGTGGACCCGGGCTCGTCGGTCGTCGGCCGCAGGGCCTCCGGCTCCCCGGCCGTCCCCACGGGCAAGGCCAAGCCGGCCTGGCCCGCTGAGCGTCCCGGACGCTCGCGCGGGTGGGCGTTCGTCTACGCCGCATCCTCTGCCGCGCTGGCACTCCTGCCCTTCATTGCGGCAGTTCCAGGGGTCTTCCTCGTCGCCGCCGCCGTTGACCTCCGGGGCACCGGCGTCCTTCACGGGCACCTGGGAGCGCTCCTGTGGTCCGTTCCCCTCGCAGCGATTCTCTGGTTCGTCCTGCTTGCGGGCCTGACGGTGGGGTCGGTCCGGTTGCTCTCGCTGGGCCTGCGGGAGGGGTACTTCCCCGTGCGGTCCCGGATCGGATGGCAGGCCTGGGCCACCGAGCGCATCATGGACACGGCCCGCGAGCTGCTCTTCCCCATCTACGCCTCCCTCTTCACCCCGGTATGGCTCCGGCTGCTCGGCGCGAAGATCGGCAAGAACGTCGAGGCCTCCACGGTGCTGTGCATCCCCTCGATGACCACGGTCGCCGACGGGGCGTTCCTCGCCGACGACACGATGATCGCCAACTACGAGCTGGGCGGCGGCTGGATCCATCTGGCCCCCGCGAAGGTCGGCAAGCGATCCTTCCTGGGGAACTCGGGCATGGCCGCGGCCGGCCGCAAGGTGCCCAAGGACTCCCTCGTGGCGGTTCTCTCCGCCGCGCCGAACAAGTCCAAGGCCGGATCCTCGTGGCTGGGCTCGCCGCCTGTCCGCCTCCGCCGGACGGTGGTCGAGGCCGAAGCCGAGCGCACCTTCCAGCCGGACCCCCGCCTCAAGATGGCCCGCGCGTGCTGGGAGCTGCTGAGAGTCATCCCCGTCATCGTCACGGTCTTCCTCGCCGCAGGCGTGCTCATGGCCCAGTCCTGGATCTGGACGAGTCTGCTGGACTCCGGGCTTGCCCCCGGCCTTGCGGGGCTCGTCACCGCGCTGCTCTCCGGCGTCGTCGCCTTCCTCGCCTCTCTCGTGGCCGCAGGGTCCGCCGTGGCGGCCAAGTGGCTGTTCGTCGGGCGAATCACGCCCGGTGAGCATCCGCTCTACTCCTCCTTCATCTGGCGCAACGAGCTCCAGGACACGTTCGTGGAGCTCGTGGCGGCCCCGTGGTTCGCCTATGCGGCGTCGGGCACGCCGGCGATGACCTGGTGGATGAGGGCGCTCGGCGCGAAGATCGGCCACGGCGTCTGGCTCGAGTCCTACTGGCTCCCCGAGGCTGACCTCGTGACCCTCGGGGACGGCGTGAGCGTCAACCGGGGCACCGTGCTCCAGACGCACCTCTTCCACGACCGCGTCATGGCGATCGACACGGTGGAGCTCAAGGCCGGGTCCACGCTCGGACCCCACAGCGTCATCCTCCCTGCGGCTATGCTGGGGGAAGCCTCGACGATCGGCCCCGGGTCCCTTGTCATGCGCGGTGAGGAGATCCCCGGGTCCACGCGCTGGATGGGCAATCCCATCACCGCCTGGTTCGACGCAGCCCCCTCCGCTTCTCCACAGAAGGACGCATCTTCGTGACCCCCCTCCCCCAGCCCACCGGTCCGGTTCCCTCCTTGACAGAGGATCCGTATATTCCGGGTTCAGGGGAGGCGGGGATCGTCCCCGAGCACTACGATCTCGACCTCTCCGTCCGCCTCGCGACCAACCGGCTCACGGGCGTGGCGAAGATCCGAGGCGTGGTACCGGAGACCACTGACACGTTCCGGTTCGACCTTGTGGGGCTCTCCGTCAAGAAGGCCTCCCTCAAGGGGGGAACTGTGTCCAAGGTCAAGAGCTCACGCGAGCGGGTGACTCTCCAGACGAAGCAGCCCGTGGCCGCCGGGTCAAGGATCGAGTTCACGATCTCCTACGAGGGCGTTCCGGCTCCGCGCCGCGGGCTCTGGGGCGAAGTGGGCTGGGAAGAGCTCACCGACGGCGTCCTCGTGGCCGGGCAGCCCAACGGCGCCCCCACGTGGTTCCCCTGCGTGGACCACCCCTCCCTCAAGTCCACCTACAGGATCGCCGTCTGGGCGGACGCGGGATACCGCGTCATCGCGAACGGCCGTCTGGTAGACACGGCCCGCAAGGGCTCATCCCACCGCTGGGTCTACGACGAGCCGCACCCGATGAGCACCTACCTGGCCGCCCTGCAGATCGGCCGCTACGACGTCGTTGAGCATGCCGGCCCTGTGGGCTTCGCGGCGACCAATCTCAGCGCGCGGAAAGCGCGCCTCGCCCTCGACGACCAGCCCGCGATGTTCGCGCTCTTCGAGCGCTGCTTCGGCCCGTACCCCTTCGACTCGTACACGTCCGTCGTGAGCGACGACGTCCTGGAAATCCCCCTCGAAGCCATGGAGATGAGCCTCTTCGGCATCAACCACATGACCAAGACGTGGGAGAACCAGCGCCTCGTGGCCCACGAGATGGCGCACCAGTGGTGGGGGAACTCCGTGACACTCGCCCGCTGGCAGGACCTCTGGCTCCACGAGGGATTCGCCTGCTACGCCGAGTGGCTCTGGTCCGAGGAGGCAGGGCTCGGGACGGCCGCCTCGCGCGCCCGCACCGCGTGGCTGGGCCTGCGCCACAAGCCCCAGGACCTCATCCTGAGAAACCCGGGACCGGCGGACATGTTCGACGACCGCGTCTACAAGCGCGGAGCCCTCGTCCTCCACACGCTCCGTGTCATGGCGGGAGACGAGGCCTTCTTCGGCCTTCTCCGCGAGTTCCAGTCCCGCTACACGGGGCGCACGGCGACGACGGAGGACTTCACGCAGCTCGCTCTCGAGCGCTGCGGAGCGCTGGCCGCCGCGGAGATCGAGCCGTGGCTCAGCGAGCCGCTCGTCCCGGCTTTCCGCCCCGCTCTCTGAGACGCCCGAGGACCCAGGCTGCGAGGATCCCCGCCGCCACCCCGATCGCCAGGTTGTGGGTGGGGACCACGCAGGCCACCGTGACGGCCATGACGACGAGCTCCCACCTCGGGCGGCGCAGCACGACGCTGGGCCGGATGCTCGCGACGTCGAACGTGGTCGCCGAGACGTAGACCATGATCGCCACGAGCACGGCCATGGGAATGCGGGCCACGAGCGGCGAGAGCGCCACGCAGAAGAGCAGCAGCCACAGCCCGGCTGCCGCTGTTGAGAGGCGAGTCCTGGCCCCCTGCGCCTTGACGTTGATCATCGTCTGCCCGATCATGGCGCACCCGCCCATGCCGCCGACGAACGCCGCCGCGATGTTGGACAGCCCCTGCCCCCTGGCCTCACGCCGCTTCCCGGACTCGGTGCCCGTGATCGAGTCCACCATGCGCGCCGTCATGAGCGACTCGAGCAGGCCCACGAGGGCGATCGCCACCGCATAGGGGGCCACAATCCCGAGCGTCTCCCCCGTGAGGGGCACGGACGGCCAGACAAACTGCGGCAGAGACGTCGGCAGCTCGCCCTTGTCCCCCACGCTGGGCACCCGCCAGCCGGCAAGCGCTGCGACCGCCGTGACCACGACAATGGCGGCAAACGGAGAGGGCACCGCCGTCGTCGCCCGGGGAAGGAGAAAGACGACGGCGAGGCCCAGCACGAAGAGCGGATAGACGGCCCACGGGGCGTTCATGAGCTCGGGGAGCTGGGCGAGGAACATGAGGATCGCGAGCGAGTTGAGGAAGCCGCTCATGACGGGCCGGGGGATCTGCTCCACCCGCTCCGGCAGCGGGGTGAGGCTGATGAGGATCTGCAGCAGGCCTCCCAGCAGGACTGCCGCCACGAGGTAGGTGACGCCGTGCGCGCGGATGAGGGGCGCGGTCACGAGCGCCACGGCGCCGGCAGCGGCGGTGATCATGGCAGGCCGGCCGCCGACGATCGCGCTCGTCACGGCCATGACCACCGAGGTGAAGAGACCCACCGTGGGATCCACCCCGGCCATGATCGAGAAGGCGAGGACCTCGGGGATGAGCGCGAGGGAGGTCACAAGCCCCGCGATGATCTCCCGCGAGAGGACGCGGGGGCTCACGCTGGCCTGCCCATTCCCCGGGGAGAGCGGCGGCAGAGAAAAAGTGAAGGCACCCGAACACTCTACTGGGGAACAGCCCGTCGTCAGGAGGGAGGCCAGACCGCCCTCAGACCCCCGGAATGCGCGCGGGGTCCACCCGCAGCCCCGTGCCCGATGCCTTGACGAGGGCCTCTTTGCGGACCCAGAGGCGCAGGGCGGCGGCGTTGGAGGCGCTCTCCCCCTGCTCGCGATCGATCGCCCGGAGCAGGGCCTGCTCCCTCGGCGAGTACGCGAACTCTCGCCACCCGTCGCCCTCCATCGCGGATCGCCGGGTGTTGGGCTCAAGGTCGACGCCGACGCCAAAACCCGCCGGGAGCTCACCCGCGTCGGGGCGGAACGCCATGAGGACAAGGGCCGCCCACCGCAGGCCGGGCTGACCGCTCTCCCCCAGGGGCTGGGCGCCCTCCCCCGGAGGCCACACGACCTCGGCGCGGGTATAGCTCAGGGCTGCCGGAAGAGTCCGACCCGCCCGGACGAGCCTGGGCTGCCCGTGCTCCGCGGAGCCACAGGACGGGCAGGCATGCGCCAGCTCTGCACCCTCCAGCCAAGTGGCCTGTCGTGAGGCCCAGTCCCGGATGACGTCGCGCCCGAGTCCCCGTCGGTCTGCGGCGGGGACACCCGCGAGGCTGCTCCTGAGATCCGCGGCACGGGCCCTCTCCAGGGGCAGCACGGCCGCGCGCAGCGTCAGAGCCGGCCCCTCATGACAGAACTCCCGGAGATCCGAGCCGAGGCTCATCTCCGGGAGTTCCATGGGCGCGTCGTCAGACGGTCAGCGCTGGACGGCGCTGTGGCGCTCTCCGGCGAGGGCCACGGCGGCCGCACGGGCCTCGCTCGCCTCGTCAGCGGTCAGCGTGCGGTCGAGCGCGCGGAAGCGCATCCCGAAAGCGAGCGACTTCTTGCCCTCGTCGATGCCCGGACCCTGGTAGACGTCGAACAGCTCGACCTCCTCG
>JAGLBH010000109.1 GCA_018260285.1 Arthrobacter sp.
CGGCGTACGGCGGCCCCCGCGACCGCTGCAGCCCCCGCTGACGCTGCCCCGGATGCGCCTTCTGAGGCAGCTGCCCCCGAACCGCCGGCCGCACCCGCTGCGCGTCCCCTCGCGAAGCCTCCCGTCCGCAAGGCGGCCAAGGACGCGGGCGTGGACCTCGCGGCGATCACCCCGACGGGCCAGTACGGGGAGGTCACGCGCAAGGACCTTCAGGCGCATCTCGACCAGGCTGGACCGGCGGCCCAGGCGGCCCCCTCAGCCCCGGCCGCCGCTGAGCAGGATGACGTGGCCGAGGCGTTCGATCCCCCCGTGGGCCCGGCGTCGTTCCTCTCCCTCTCGGACACCGCGGACCGGGGGTTCACCGAGGACATCCAGCGGATCCCCGTCCGGGGCGTGCGCAAGATGACGGCCACGGCGATGGTGGACTCCGCCTTCAGCGCGCCGCACGTCTCCGTGTTCAAGCAGATCGACGCGACTGCCACGATGGAGCTCGTCCAGAATCTGCGCAAGCGGCGCGACTTCCAGGACATCAAGGTGACGCCCCTGCTCGTCGTGGCCAAGGCGTGCATCTACGCGCTGGAGCGCAACCGCAGCGTCAACGCCTCGTGGACGGACGAGGAGATCCTCGTCAAGAACTTCGTGAACCTGGGCATCGCCGCGGCCACCCCGCGCGGCCTCATCGTGCCGAACATCAAGGGGGCGCACGCCATGGGCCTGAGGGACCTGGCGCTGGCGATCAACGACCTCACCCTGACCGCTCGCAACGGACGGACGAAGCACGCGGACACGCTGCAGGGCACGTTCACGATCACCAACGTCGGCTCGCTCGGCGTGGACACGGGCACGCCCATCATCAACCCGGGTGAGGTGGGCATTCTGGCCTTCGGGTCGATCCGCCAGAAGCCCTGGGTGGTGGACGGGGAGCTTGCCGTACGCTGGGTCACAACGGTGGGCGGATCGTTCGACCATCGCGTGGTGGACGGCGACCTTGCCGCTCGCTTCATCGCCGACGTCGCCAGCGTGCTCGAGGACCCGCTTCTCCTGCTCGGCTGACGCACCGCACGGAAAGGGGCGCTCCCATGGTCGCCGCATCGACGCTTGAGACCCCCGACGGGCCGTTCACGGTGCTGGCGGATGAGACTGCCGTGCTCGCCTCCGGCTGGACGCGCGACCCCGAGGAGCTTCGCGCGCTCATCCACCCCGGCCTCCGCCCCGCAGAGGGCTCCGTTGAGATGGTCGACGACGACGACGCTGCCGCGCCCGCCCTGCTCCGCCAGGCCCTCGCGGCGGCGGCCGCCTACTATGCGGGCGACCTGTCCGCGCCGCGCGGCATTCCCGTGCGCCAGCGGTCAGGCCCCTACCGAGAGCTGGCCTGGGAGGCCCTGAGGGACGTGGCCCCCGGGGAACGGCTGACCTACAGCGACTACGCCGCCATGACGGGCCGACCCGCCGCCGTGCGCGCCGCCGCCGGAGCGTGCGCCATGAACGCCGCCGCGCTCTTCGTGCCCTGCCACCGGATTGTGCGCACGGACGGCACGCTGGGCGGCTTCCGCTACGGCCTGCCCCTCAAGGAGAGCCTCTTGGGGAGAGAGTCTGCGGCGGATCACACTGTGTAATACGCATTTCACACAACCCTTGACAGTCTCCTCGGTTTCCACGGTCGCCGCCACGGTGCGGACTTGGCGGAGTGGACTCGAGTGCTCTCGGAGCAGAGGGCGGCTCGCCCGGCGTGAGGCGATGCCGTTCCCCTGCGCCTGACATCTCAGGCGATCGTGAAGGTTTCGTCGCCGAACGTAGCTTCCAGTCTGAGCGTTCCGCCCAGAGCCTGAATGTAGCGGCGCAGGGTGTGGAGCTGGGTCCTCTCCACATCCCCCCGCTCAAGAGTGGAGACGCGGTTCTGAGAGACCTGGAGCTCAGCAGCGAGCTCTGTCTGGGTCAGGTGAAGCTGCTCGCGAAGCTCCTGCAGGCGGTAGGCGCGAAGCTCGGTGCGCATGCGGCTCTTGTGAGCTTCAACAGCCTCAGGACGAGGCGGGCGCTTGGCGGCGAGTTGATCGAGGGTGCTCATGAATGCTCTCCGGGGTCGAGGGATTGCGTCGCTCCAGAGCGACCAGATGGGCGTCGAGGCGTTCGTCGGCAATCGGGATGTTGTTGGCGTACCACTTCTTCCACGCCCCTGACTTGTCACCGGCGACGAGCAGAATGGCCCGTCGTTGTGGATCGAAGGCGAAAAGGATGCGGATCTCAGTGCGCCCTGTCGAACCAGGACGCAGCTCCTTGAGGTTCCTGTGGCGTGAGCCGACGATCGTGTCGACCAGGGGCCGACCCAACCGGGGGCCGTCACTGCGCAGGATGTCCAATGCGGCGAAGACCAGGTCATAGTCGTCGTCGCTCAAGCCCAGCAGCCAGTCTTCAATGAGGGCTGTCTCTATCTCCCACACTTCCCCAGGATACAACCCAGGCATTGTAAACCTCAAGGGTTGTCTTTCGAGTGAGACAGGCACACAACGGCGAACCCGGGAAAGGGGCCCTGTCAGCGCGCCGCGTCGACCGCCTCGAGGATGATCGGGGCGAGGCGGTTGAGGCCCTCGTCGATCTGCTCCGGGCTGACGCCCGAGAAGGCCAGGCGCAGGTGGTGGTTCGGCCCGTCCGTCGGGGTGAAGGCGGCCCCGGGGATGAAGACGACGCCGGCCTCGATCGCCTGGTGCATGAGCGGATAGGTGTCGATGCCCTCCGGGAGGGTCACCCACACGAAGAAGCCGCCCTCAGGGGTGGTCCAGCTGATGCCGTCCACCGCGCCGAAGCGCTGCTCGAGGCCGCTGAGCATGGCGTGGGCGCGCTCGCGGTAGAGATCCCGGGAGGTGCTGATGGCCGCGCGCCAGTCCACGGTGTCCAGGTACTCGGAGACGAGGAGCTGGTTCACGGTGGACGGGCAGAGGACCACGGCCTCCGCGGCCAGGTAGAAGCGGCGGTAGAGGGCCTTCGGCACCACGGCCCAGCCGGTGCGCACGCCGGGGGCGAAGATCTTGGAGAACGAGCCGAGGTAGAGCACGTCGTCGGGGT
Source organism: Arthrobacter sp. (assembly GCA_018260285.1). Lineage (GTDB taxonomy): Bacteria > Actinomycetota > Actinomycetes > Actinomycetales > Micrococcaceae > Falsarthrobacter. The sequence continues at coordinate 3,061 of JAGLBH010000109.1, forward strand.
TGTCCGCCACGAGGGGGCGGAGCGGCTCGCCGTCGAACCGCAGCAGGCCGTAGGGGTTGTCCTCGAGCACGAGGATGTTCGCGGCCTTGCAGATGTCCACGACCGGCTGGCGGCGCTCGGCGGAGAGGGTGATGCCCGAGGGGTTGTTGAAGCTCGGGATCGTGTAGAGCATCTTGATGGTCTTGCCGGCCTCCTGGAGGGTGGCGATGACGCGCGCGAGCTCCTCCGGGATGATCCCGTGCTCATCGGTCGGGACGGGCACGATGTCCGTCTGGTACACCTCGAAGGCGTTGAGCGCGCCCACGTAGGTGGGGTCCTCGCAGAGGATCACGTCTCCCGGGTCGCAGAAGACCTTGGCGGCCACGTCCTGCGCGGACTGGGATCCGGTGGTGACGACGACGCAGTCCGGGTCGATCCCCGCAGCCCCTTCAAAGGCCATGACGTCCGCGATCTGCCGCCGCAGGCGCTCCGTGCCGTTGCCCGCCCCGTACTGGAGAGACTCGGCCGCGTGGTCGACGATGACGCGGCGTGCGGCGTCGCCGATCTCCTCGACGGGAAGCGCGCTGAGGTTCGGGCTGCCGCCGGCGAAGGAGATGAGGCCGGGGCGCACGGAGATGTCGAAGACATCCCGCACAGCAGACTGCTTGATGTTCGCGGAGCGCACGGAGAAGAGGGACTCAAGGGGGCTGGAGACGTCGTTGTTCATCACGGACACCAAGCCTAGCGCCTGGGGCCGGGCCGTGAGAGTGCCTGCGCCTCAGTCGAGCCAGCCCGCATTGGCCGCCCGCACACCCGCCTGGAAGCGGGACTCGGCTCCGAGGAGCGCCATGATCTTGGCGATGTGCCTCCGGCAGGTTCTCACGGAGATGTTCAGCCGCCGCGCGATCGCCTCGTCCGCGACGCCGGCCGCCATCGCCGAGAGGACGGACCGCTGGGTGGGGGAGAGCGGGTTGGGGGCCTCGCCGGGCCCGAGGAAGTCCGCGCCCTCCTCCCACAGGTAGCTGAAGAAGCCGCTGAAGATCCTGACGAGTGAGCGGTCCGTCAGGAGGATCGCCCCCACGTCGGCGGGGGAGTCGTTGCGCTGGATGACGGCCAGGTCGTCGTCGAAGATCATGAAGAGCGTCGGGAGGAAGTCGATGGTCCGGAACTCCGCGCCGAGCGGGCTGAGGGTGCGGACGAGGTGCTGGGTGCGCCGGTCCTCGAGCGTTCGCGTGCTCAGGAGCGTCTGGCGGGCGACGCCGCGGCCCAGCAGCTCGGTGTCGATGGTCGTGCTCCGGTCGATCGAGTTGTCGGTGATCTCGCTGAGGGGCTGGCAGATGAGCACGCGGCGCTGCGCGCGTCGGGCCGCCTCCTGAAGCACCTCGGAGACCTGGCGCGGGTTGCTGATGATCTCGAACCCGAGGGACGAGTCGGAGGCCAGGCGGACGTCGCGGAAGACCCGTGCCATGACCGCGATCTCGGCGCGGCGCCGGGCGATCTGGTCCTGCAGCTCCTCCACCTGGGCCTCGAGGGGGCTCACCACGGTGGAGAGCGCCACGCTGGGGGAATGGGCCAGGTACCCCTGAGTCGCGGGGCTGCAGGAGGCGAGCCGCAGGCCTTCCAGGGACGCGAGGTCCTGGCTCAGCTGCGCCTCGGAGAGGCCGGTCGTCGCGGCCAGCTCTGCGAGGGTGATGCCGGGCGCGGCGAGGACGGCGGCGTAGAGATCGGGAAGGCGGGAGGCGACCATGCCCCCATGCTGTCATGAAGTGGACATGTCTAGAAGTTCAGGCCGTTGAGGGTGGCATGTGAGTGACATTCGGGGGCAAGATGATTCTTGACCCTGAACATCACGTGCTCGGGAATCCGTTCCACCCTGAGAGGAGATCACGATGACCGCATCTGCCGCACGTCGCATCTGGGCTTGGCCCGAATCCTGGCCGATCCTGGGCAGGAAGTAAGACCCCCTGCGCACAGCGGGGGTGTGACCGCAGGACAGCTGACAGGAGGGACCGCCGTGGACAGGCAGGCGTGCGCACCGACTGATGCCTCACGAGTTGCCGCTCGCTCTGCTCTCCAGTGGTGGTCCTGGACGGTCACGGCTGACCGCGAGGCGGCGCCCGACGTCGTCTCCCGGATCGCTGCCCCGCTGTGCGCACGGATCACCGCCCTCGGCGGCCGGCGCTGGTACTTTGACACGGCCCGGACCTCGCAGGGCAGCGTTCTGCGGGTTCGCGTGCTGGCCCGCCCCATCGTCGTCGACCAGCTCCGGGCCGAGGCCCAGGGGTTCCTCGCCGCGAGCGGCACGCCCGTTCTCCGGGTCGAGGAGCGCACGGAGTCCGACGCCGGCGCCCGCCCGGCCACAGGCCCTTCCTCCGGATCCGCCCCCAGGGGAGCGGAGTCGATGCGCGCCGCAGACATGCTCGCCTTCGGCGGACCCGACGGCCTGGAGCTCGCGGAGGAGATGTTCCAGCTCGCGAGCGAGATCGCGCTCTATGCCAGGGCGCGCTTCCCTGCCGACCCGGCCAAGAGCGCCCTGGCGGCCCTCTTCCTGGCAGACACGGCCGATGCGCTCATCCACGGAAAGTACGCCCAGGTGTGGAGCGAGCGCAGCTCCCTCACGGCAGACCAATTCTGGTCCGCCCACCTGAAAGCCGCCCTGGCCCGGCAGCCCATGAGCCCCGAGTGCCAGCGGCAGTTCCAGCAGTCCTTCGAGCGCCGCGCGGCCTCGTTCCACCCGATCATGGAGGCCGTGGCCGCCGAGCCCGCCGTGCGGAGCCTGCGCAAGCGCTGGCACCGAGCCGTGGACCTCTACCTGCAGCGCTGCTACCGGGCCCACGTGTGTCGCGGCGCCCTGCAGCTCTCCCAGCAGCACGCCCGCCTCCTCCTCC
>JAGLBH010000010.1:0-2451 GCA_018260285.1 Arthrobacter sp.
TGGGGGAGCGAGATGCGCTGGACAGGCTGGTTGGGCTGGTAGAGCTCGACCACCCGCTCGCCGGAGCGGCGCAGCTCGATATCCCCGTCGGGACGGGTGAACCGAACGCGGGAGACGCTCTCCGCGGCATCGGATCGGGACGCGACGGTCACACGAGCCTCCAGCCGCAGGCCCAGCCACGCCGCCAGGAGGGTGGTGCTCGGGGAGTTCGGAGCGCCGTCCACGGTGATCTGCGTGATGGAGGAGGGGTCGATCTGGTCGAGGATCGCGGCGATCTGGCCGCGCCACAGGGTGAGGCGCGTCCAGGCCAGGTCTGTGTCGCCGGGACGGTACCTGTCCGCGATCTTCAGGAGGGCGCTCCGAGGGTTGGCGCACCGCAGCGAATCAGTGATCCGCCGCGTGGACATCTGGCCGAGCAGCTCTTCGCCCTGGGTCAGGGCCATGCCGTCCGGCCACCAGACGACGATGGGCGCGTCGGGCAGCAGGAGCCCGGAGACGAGAGACTCGGACTCCGCCGCAAGCTCCCCGAAGGCGTGAAGGACGACGACCTCGGAGGCCCCGGCATCCCCGCCCACGCGGATCTGGGCGTCCAGGCGGGTCGGCTCCTTGGGGCTCTCGGAGACGAGGACGACCACGCGGCACGGGTGCTCCCGGCTGGCGTCGTTCGCCGCTGAGATGACGTCCTCGAAGTTGTGCGAGCTCGTCTGCACGAGAAGCGTCAGCACGCGGCCGATCGCGGAGACGCCGCCCTCTTTGCGCAGGCGGGTCAGGCGCTTGTCCACCTTGGAGACGGTGGTGTCTGGCAGGTCGACGATCATGGCCGGCGCCACGTCCTTCCGTCACGGGCGAGCAGGTCATGGGCGGACTGCGGCCCCCACGACCCAGGGGCATACTGGTCGGGGCGAGAGCTGCTGGCAGCCCACGCCTCCTCGAACGGGTCGAGGATCTTCCAGGAGAGCTCGACCTCTTCGTGCCGCGGGAAGAGCGGCGGCTCGCCGAGGAGCACGTCCAGGATGAGGCGCTCATAGGCCTCGGGGGAGGACTCCGTGAAGTTCTGGCCGTAGCTGAAGTCCATGCTCACGTCGCGCACCTCGCGCTGCGTTCCGGGGACCTTGGAGCCGAAGCGGATCGTGGCGCCCTCGTCCGGCTGGACGCGGATGACGACCGCGTTGTGGCCCAGTCCCGCATCCTCCCCGTAGAGGATCCCCGGTGCCTTCTTGAAGACGACGGCGATCTCTGTGACGCGCCGGCCCAGCCGCTTGCCCGCCCGCAGGTAGAAGGGCACGCCGGCCCAGCGGCGGGTGTTGATGTGCAGCTTGAGCGCGGCGAAGGTCTCCGTCGTCGACTCGGGGTTGAAGCCCTCCTCGTCGAGGAAGCCCGTGACCTTCTCACCGCCCTGCCAGCCGGAGGCGTACTGACCGCGGGCCGAGTTGGCCTCCGGGTCCTCGGGGACGACGACGGCGGCGAGCACCTTCTCCTTCTCGGCCCTCAAGTGGTCTGCGTTGAAGGAGATGGGCTCTTCCATGGCGGTGAGCGCGAGGAGCTGGAGCAGGTGGTTCTGGATGACGTCACGAGCGGCGCCCACGCCGTCGTAATAGCCGGCGCGGCCGCCGATGCCGATGTCCTCGGCCATCGTGATCTGGACGTGGTCCACGTTGTTCGCGTTCCAGAGCGGCTCGAAGAGCTGGTTGGCGAAGCGCAGGGCCAGGAGGTTCTGGACCGTCTCCTTGCCGAGGTAGTGGTCAATCCGGAAGATCGAGTCCGGCGGGAAGACCGATTCGACGACGGCGTTGAGCTCCCGCGCAGAGGCCAGGTCGTGGCCGAAGGGCTTCTCGATGACTACGCGCTTCCACGGGCCCTGCCCATTCTGCTCGGCGAGGGAGTGCTTGTTGAGCTGGGCGCAGACCGGCTCGAAGCTCTTGGGCGGGATCGAGAGGTAGAAGACGTGATTGCCGCGCGTTCCCTGGGTCTTGTCCAGCTCGGCGAGGGTCTCGCGGAGAGTCTCGAAAGCGTCGTCGTCCTCGAAGCCGCCCTCGACGAAGCGGATCCCTGCGGCGAGCTGCCGCCAGACGTCCTCATCGAAGCCCGTGCGGGTGTGTGCCTCCACATGGGAGCGGACCTCGGCGGCGAACTCCTCGTGGCTCCAGGAGCGGCGCCCGAAGCCCACGAGGCCGAAGCTCGGGGGGAGCAGGCCGCGATGGGCGAGGTCGTAGACGGCGGGGAGCAGCTTCTTCCGGGCCAGGTCGCCCGTGACGCCGAAGAAGACGATGGAGCTGGGCCCAGCAATGCGGCTGAGCCGCCGATCCCGCGGGTCCCGCAGCGGATTGTGTGGGGGTGCTGAAGTCAAGAGGAGGCTCGCCTTTGTCAAGAGAACATGTATGAACGTGTGGGGGTGAGGGAAGAGCCGGGGGGGGGCCCCCGGCCGGGCCCCCCCCCCCCCCACGCGACCCC
>JAGLBH010000010.1:2461-22222 GCA_018260285.1 Arthrobacter sp.
GCCGGGCGCGGCCCCGGGAAGGGACCGCGCCCGCAGAGAGGCTACGCCTTGGCGGCGTCGAGCTCCTTCTGAAGGTTCTTCAGAAGATCTTCCCACGCTGCCACGAACTTCTCGAGGCCCTCGACCTCAAGCTGGGTCACGACGTCGTTGTAGTCCACGCCTGCTGTGGCGACCGCGTCGAGCACGCCGTTGGCCTCCTCGTAGGAGCCGCTGATCGTGTCCCCGGCCGTCTGGCCGTGGTCGGCGAGGGCGTTGAGGGTCTTCTCCGGCATGGTGTTGACGACGTTCGGAGCGGCGAGGCCCGTCACGTAGAGGGTGTCCGGCAGGCTCGGGTCCTTGACGCCCGTCGAGGCCCAGAGTGGGCGCTGCTTGTTGGCTCCCTTGGACTCGAGGAGGGCCCAGCGCTCGGTGGAGAATGCCTGCTCGTAGACCTGGTAGGCCAGCTGGGCGTTCGCGACGCCCGCCTTGCCCTTGAGGGCCTTGGCCTCGTCCGTGCCGATCGCCTCGAGGCGCTTGTCGATCTCCGTGTCCACGCGGGAGACGAAGAAGGAAGCGACGGAGTGGATCTTTGAGAGGTCCTTGCCTGCGGCGAGAGCCTTCTCGAGGCCGAGCTGGTAGGCGTTGATGACCGCCCGGTAGCGCTCGATCGAGAAGATGAGGGTCACGTTGACGCTGATGCCGGCGGCGATCGTCTCGGCGATGGCCTCGAGGCCCTCGACGGTCGCGGGGATCTTGACGAGGATGTTCTCGCGGCCGATCTTCTCGGTGATCTTCTTGGCCTCAGCCTTGGTCGCCTCGGCGTCGTGGGACGAGCGGGGATCCACCTCGATGGAGACGCGGCCGTCCGCCCCGTTGCTCGCGGCGAAAACATCCTTGAAGAGGTCGGCCGCATTCGCGACGTCCTCCGTGGTGATCTCGAAGACCGCGTCCTCGACCGACGTGCCCGCGGCTGCGAGCTCCTTGACCTGCTCGGCGTAGGCCTCGCCGTCGGAGAGAGCCGCGGCGAAGATCGAGGGGTTCGTCGTCACGCCGACGACGTTCTTCGTGTCGATGAGCTCCTGGAGGCTGCCGGAGGTGAGGCGGGTGCGCGAGAGGTCGTCGAGCCAAATGGAGACGCCTGCGTCGGTGAGTGCCTGTGTGTTGGAATTCTGTGCCATGGTGGTCACTTCTTTCAGTGGTGGGGCGTCAGTTACTTGGAGGCGGCTGCGATGGACTCGCGGGCCTTGTCCGCCACGTTCTCAGCGGTGAAGCCGTACTTCTTGAAGAGGTAGTCGGCCTCTGCGGACTCGCCGTAGTGCTCGAGGCTCACGGCGCGGCCGGCGTCGCCCAGGAACTTGTCCCAGGACATCGAGGACCCCGCCTCGACCGTGACGCGCGCCTTGACGCCCGCCGGGATGACGGACTCGCGGTAGTCCGCGTCCTGGCGCTTGAACCACTCCTGGGAGGGCATGGAGACGACGCGCGCCGCGATGCCCTCGGCCGCCAGGATCTCGCGAGCGCCGACGGCGTGCTGCACCTCGGAGCCGGTGGCGATGAGGAGGACGTCAGGGGCGACGTCGACCCCGTCGCGCTGAGCCTCCGCAAGGATGTACGCACCCTTGAGGACGCCCTCGGCGGAGGCGAACTTGCCCTCGCCGCGCTCGAAGACCGGGAGGTTCTGGCGGGAGAGGACGATGCCGCCCGGGCGGTCCGTCGTCTCGAGGAGGCCGCGCCAGGCGTAGGCGACCTCGTTGGCGTCGGCCGGGCGGACGACGTCGAGCCCCGGGATCGCGCGGAGCGAGGAGAGCTGCTCGACCGGCTGGTGGGTGGGGCCGTCTTCGCCGAGGCCGATCGAGTCGTGCGTCCAGACGTAGATCGACGGCACGCCCATGAGCGCCGAGAGGCGGATGGCCGGGCGCTGGTAGTCGGAGAAGATGAGGAAGGTGCCGGAGAAGGCGCGGGTCTTCGACGTCAGGACGATGCCGTTGACGATCGAGGCTGCCGCGTGCTCGCGGATGCCGAAGTGGAGGACGCGCCCGTAGGGGTTCGTGTCCCAGGTCTTTGTCGTGCGGGCGGCGGGGCCGAAGGACTTCTCGCCCTCGATGGTCGTGTTGTTCGAGCCCGCGAGGTCAGCAGAGCCGCCCCAGAGCTCGGGAAGCACGGGGCCGAGTGCGGTGAGGACCTTGCCGGACGCTGCACGGGTGGCGATGTCCCTGCCTGCCTCGAACTCGGGGAGGGCGTCGGTCCAGCCCTCTGGGAGCTCCCCGCTCTGGATGCGGTCGAAGAGGGCCTTGAGGTCGGCGTGCTGATCAGCCCAGGCATCGAAGCGCTTCTGCCACTCCGCGTGGGCCTCCGCACCGCGCTGCTTGGCCTGGCGGCCGTGCTCGAGGATGTCGTCGGCGATGACGAAGGTCTCCTCCGGGTTGAAGCCGAGAACCTCCTTGAGGGCTTTGAGCTCCTCTGCGCCCAGAGCGGAGCCGTGGATCTTGCCCGTGTTCTGCTTGGTCGGGGAGGGCCAGCCGATGATCGTGCGCAGCGAGATGATCGAGGGGCGGTTCGTCTCGGCCTTGGCCGCGAGGATGGCGTTGTAGAGGGCGTCGACGTCCTCAACGTATTCGCCGGTCTCCGTGGTCCAGTCGATGCGCTGGGTGTGCCAGCCGTAGGCCTCATAGCGCTTGAGGACGTCCTCGCTGAAGGCGATGTTCGTGTCGTCCTCGATCGAGATGTTGTTGTCGTCATAGATGACGACGAGGTTGCCGAGCTCCTGGGCGCCGGCGATCGAGGAGGCCTCGCTCGTCACGCCCTCTTCGAGGTCGCCGTCAGAGGCGATGACATAGACGGTGTGGTCGAAGACGGACTCTCCGGCGGGGGTGGCAGAATCGTACATGCCGCGCGTGCGGCGCTGGGCCATGGCGAAGCCGACAGAGCTGGCAAGGCCCTGGCCGAGGGGGCCCGTCGTCATCTCCACGCCCTTGGTGTGTCCGTACTCAGGGTGGCCGGGGGTGAGGGAGTCCGTGGCGCGCAGGCCCTTGAGGTCTTCGAGCTCGAGGCCGTAGCCAGCGAGGAAGAGCTGCAGGTAGAGGGTGAGGGAGGTATGGCCGGGGGAGAGGATGAACCGGTCGCGCCCTGCCCAGTGGGGGTCTGACGGGTCGTGGCGCATGATCTTCTGGAAAAGGAGGTAGGCAACCGGGGCGAGGCTGATGGCGGTGCCCGGGTGACCGCTCCCAACCTGCTCGACGGCGTCTGCGGCGAGGACACGGAGCGTGTCTACTGCGCGGCGGTCCTGCTCGGTCCATTCAAGGCTGTTCTCGGCCATGTCTTTCGGTCCCTTCATCGGCGATCGGTCCTGCGACCCTCATGTCGTGGAGAACCCGAAAACGTCTCACATGATTCCCCTGACTGTTTCGAGTCTAGTGGGCGGGTCCGTGAGACCGCCATGAGGGGTTCGCCATGCGGAGAAGGGCGGCAGAGAGAGGCACACAGGCAGAGACTGAGGCAGAGATGGGCCTTTTGGACTCTCAACGCGTAAACTAGAAGATGACTCAGTCTGTCCGTCGACGTCTTCTGCCATTTTCCTGTGGGGGATCCGGGCAGCAGCGCGACGAAAGGTAGCTTCAACGTGCACGTTGCGATCTCGCAGCCCACGAACTCACGTGTGGACGCAGTTTCCGAGCCCAAGTGGCGCCGGAAGCTCAAGGCCTACGTGTCTTTGACGAAGCCCCGTGTGGTCGAGCTTCTTCTCGTGACGACCCTTCCCACCATGATCTTCGCCCAGCGAGGGCTTCCCAATCCCTGGGTTCTCCTGGCCACGATGGTCGGCGGTGCCCTGGCTGCAGGAAGCGCCTCGGCGTTCAACTGCTACATCGACCGGGACATCGACCGGCTCATGAAGCGCACCGAGAATCGTCCGCTCGTCACGGGGGAGGTCTCCCCGCGCGAGGCCTACATCTTCGCCTCGATCCTCGGAGTCATCTCGATTGCGCTCCTCTGGTTCGGAGCCAACCCGCTGGCCGCCTGGCTGGGCGTGGGCGCGATCTTCTTCTACGTGGTCATCTACACGCTCATCCTCAAGCGCCGCACGGCCCAGAACATCATCTGGGGCGGAGCTGCGGGCTGCTTCCCGATCCTCATCGCCTGGGCAGCCGCCACGGGGACGATCGAGGTCGGAGCGTGGATCCTCTTCATGGTGGTCTTCCTCTGGACTCCGCCTCACTACTGGCCGCTGTCCATGAAGTACGGGGACGATTACAACAACGCCGACGTCCCGATGCTCGGCGCCTTTGCGAGCGGTCGGATTGTCTCCGCCCAGGTGGTCCTCTACGCGTGGGCCACTGTGGTCTGCTCGCTCTTGCTCGTGCCTGCCGCCGGGGCCGGCTGGGTCTATGGCATCGGCGCGCTCGGATCGGGCGCCTGGTTCCTCTGGAAGTCTCATCGCCTCCGCCACCTGGCGGTCGAGGACCGCATGACGAACCGCTCTGCTATGAGCGTCTTCCACGGCTCGATCGTCTACCTCTCGATCCTCTTCCTGGCCCTCGGCCTGGACCCCCTCGTCGCCGCCCTCTTCGCCTGACGGCACGGATCGAAGCCAGCCTCTTGCCGAGGCCGTGAAAGCGGGCTTCCGCATTCTCGTGAGGACTGCGAGACCCAAGATTATCGCTAATCAGATCAGTAGAAACACGCCTTTGGGTTCGTCATATTTCCTTCTCTTCGTCGGGTCCAGAACAGGGACAACAATCCTGACGTAAACATAGTTAGTAATGCCTCAGGTCCGAGGGTGACATGGGCAAGCCGTCGGTGAGATCACTGGTTTTCTTGAACTCATCCAACCGGAGGGGGCAACATATTTCTACAATCCTTGAGGCTGGTTCACTCTCGCCAGACCGATGGCGGCTTGAACACGAATTTCGTGTACACCTATGACGAGCTGGGGAATCGGTCACCCTGGACGTAGTGCCAGAATCCTATGGAGAACTCCCATGGAACGCACGGAACCAGCTGACGGCCCCCTTCTGGGAGTATGCTGGAGCAAGGAGCCGCGACTAGGAGGATTAAATGGAAGAAAATTTCAAGGATGCATTGAAAAAATCTAATACACCGGGATCAAAAGAGCACATCCTAGCAACTTTCATGACGGCCGGCATTCTGCTTGTTGCTTCCGCCATTTTCGGGATTATCGAACTTATTTCCAGGTAATGAAACATTGAATAAAAAACTGTTCATAATATCATTAATTCAGGTCTCAGTTGCCTTGCTGATAATCTGGGGGGTGAGTATAATTTTTGGATCTAGATAAAAATATCTGAACCGAATAATTTTCTCTGAATCATCAAACCCGGTATTCGATCGGATGCCGTTTTTATTCAGTCAAGGGGGTAATCCCACAAATGGTGTGGTCCCTGATGATTTTTGCTCTGTACAACTCCCTTCCATACTTCGAAGTGACGTGTAAAAAGTCTTTCTGCTCACGCTGAGCGTCCATGCGGATTAAGCCTTGGGAGTCCCCATCTGAATTATCGCTTTGACCTGCTCTATATCAGTATCCCAGAGCTTAATAACCTGCCATTGCTTCCCCCGCTTCTTGGAAAATGCGATCCCCTCAGCCTGATGTCTCCTGATCCTGCGCCGCTGAATATCCGCGAATGACGCAAGGGGCCCCAGAATCAACCCCTGCAGGGGCCCCGGACTTGCCCACGTTGACCCTTCCCAAGGCGAACTCCACCACACACTCTTTACTGATGATCTTTGCCAAGGATAAAGTTAAAATCCCCGGTGTCGTGTCCCACACGGTCCATCGATGCGGCTCTGACTATGCCCCATCACGCACTTAGGAGATCAACGGCGCTACCCCTGTGCGCTGAGATCGGCCCGCCTGCTGATATCTTGCCCTGGAAGCCGCGATCATGCTCTCCAGTGGCCTTGACCTGACGCTCCAGGTTCTGCTCGGTTGTCCTAACGCGAACGTAGGCCACAGTCTGTCCAGTCGCTTCTGAACCATTCCACCCTTCTGTCTATCGTGTCCGTTTAGTGTCCTGTCTGAAGCGATTACTCTAGAAGAGGTGGGCTCGTTTAAAGGGGGAAAACGTCCAGGGCAAGGGGTCGATCAACCCCGCTGTGGTTGTCCCGCAGCCCATCACGGAGGATCAGCCACTTAATGGGTGCTGCGTACCCTCCGCTCCGTGTCGTCCACGAGAACCGCTGAGATCAAGGAGGATCTCTTTGACAAATTTCTCCCATATTCAACAAGGCTACGATCATCCTTTCTCTCCTTCAAGAGCTGAAGGATCTCTGATATGACAGGGATAGGTCTTGATTTCACACGATATGAGGTCAACTCTCTCGGATCTCTCAGCGTCATTTTTGAGAAGGCATCCATCATCAGCGGAATTTACCGCCTGGACTTCTCTGATGGGAAGGCCTACATCGGACAGAGCGTTAATCTGCAATCAAGGTTGAACACTCATAGAAGGAAATGGGCAGACAGGCTTGTCTGCTTCTCCTTTGCTCCTTGCCCGTCTGACAAGCTCAATGAGGCTGAGTTCGCCATGATCCAGCGTCTGGAGCGGGAAGGCATCAGCTTGGAGAACAAGCTCCTGGCCAGCAGACCCCAGGGGGCCGCGAACATCTTTGTCACCACCAAGCATGGTCAGCCTCTGCCGCTTCCATGGGAGCGAGAGAGCCGTCCTGACGACGCCACCTGGGATCCAGCCGGTCCTTTCATGATGAGCGCGTCTCAGGTGCGCAACTTTTACCGTCTGGCATCTGAACCGGAGTACCCTCAGGTCAAAGAAGCACTCCGCGCGGTGCTGGAGGAAGTCATGCCGGCTCCCAGGGCTACAGCTGGGGTTCTCTGGACCCTCACAGCGCTTCCGTCCACCGCCTCGATCCCTGGGTATCGCAGGCTATGCACGCTCAATGCTGGGAGGCTGGAGATTCTGTATCTGAGTCAAGGAAAACTAGGACAACAGCCCTTGGCTCGGTTGAACCTAGCATCACATTCTGACCGTAAGACCCTGGGACGACTGGAACACCTGGCAAGTCGCTACGGCTGTCACAGCATGGATTTTGTGCGCTATTCAGAGCAGACTCTCGTGTTGTCTTTACAGTGTCCTCTCGAGTCGTTGGCGCCGCTGATCAAGGCGCCACTTGTGGCTGATCTGGTCTATGAGCTTGTTGTCAGGCAGATGAGGATGGGAATGAATCCTTTGAGGAAGCATTTCAATACGCTGCTTTTTGAGGACGTCTGGTCGGGGGCGTGAGATGCCTGTGGCGACCGGTGGGCCTGACTGACATACAGGAGGACCCCGATCTGCATCATCTGCCGATCGGGGTCCTTCTGTGTGCCATCAGCCGCTGCGCGTGACCGCGTGAATCTCCAGCCCTCTCAGGCCTGCCCGCTCAGCACGAACAGAGGGGCCGCCGCCTCACGCGGCCTTGCGGACGTTGAAGACGAGGTGAGCCACAGCGGCCACCACCATCGTGGATCCGAGCATGTGGAGTGCGACGACGGCCACCGGCAGGCTCAGGAAGTGCTGGATGTAGCCGATAACGCCCTGGAAGAGCACGACGCCGAGGGCCAGGCCTACGATCTTCGCCGCCCGGGGGCTCTCACGCCGCATACTCACGAGCAGGGCGACGAGCGCCGCGATGATGAGGTAGATGAGAGCCGAGTGGAACGGAGTCACCGCAGCAGGGTCCAGCCCGTTGCGAGCCGCCCCGTGATCGCCAGCGTGAGGCCCGGAGCCCGTGAGCACGGTGCCCACGATGAGAATGGCACCCGTGAGAACGGCCACCGCCTTCACCAGGAGGGCATTGCGCGCGCTCGTGAGGTGGGGCTGGCTGCCGTATGTGTGGTTGACGAGTCGAGTGGCCCAGACGATGAGCGGCATCGAGATGAGGAAGTGAACCCCGACGACCCACGGATTGAGGTGGGTCAGCACCGTGACCATCCCCACGAGGGCCTGGAAGGGGACAAAGAGCAAGAGGGAGAGCGCGAGGTAGCGCAGCTCACGCCGCCCCGTCCTCCACACGGCAAGTACCGCCAGCACGGCGATCGCCAGCAGGGCGAAGGTCAGCATGCGGTTGCCGAATTCGATGAAGCTGTGGATGCCGAGCTCCGGCGTGGCCGTGAGGGACTCCGGCGTGCACTTGGGCCAGGTGGAGCAGCCCAGACCGGATGCGGTGAGGCGCACCAGCCCGCCGGTCACGACGATGAGCATCTGAGACACGAGCGCTGCCACGGTGATGCGCCGCGTGTACGCGGTGACCGTCGTCGGCATGAGCCGGTCGCGCAGTGACGGGGTCGTGCCGGATGGTGCGGGGGAGGAGGCCGAGCTGGTCATGGCTTCTTTCTGATTCATGAGGTCCACTTGAAGGTCTTGAGCACACCGAGTGTGCCAACCGCCGCCCAGGCGACCAGGACGAGCATCGGCAGGGGGGCCCATGCACCGTCGTTGATCGCGGAGCGGAGCGCGTCTGCCAGGGCGGACGTGGGCAGGAGCGGAATGAGGTGGCTGAGGGGTGCGGGCATGAAGTGCGCCGGCATGAGCACGCCGCCGGCTCCTGCGAAGACGATCCACAGGAGGTTGGTCACGGCGAGCGTCGCCTCGGGCCGCACCAGGCCCGCGATGAAGAGCCCCACGGACGTGAGTGCGGCGATCCCCAGGAGCGCGCTGACCACGAGGGGGACGACGCCGGCCCAGTTCATGCGCAGCCCCATGAGGGTCGCAACGCCGCCGATGAGGAGGACCTGCCCGGCGACGACCGCCAAGACGGCTCCGCATTTGCCGGCGAGGAGCCCGCCGCGGCCCAGAGGGGTCGTGGCCGCGTGGGTGAGGACGCCATAGCGCCGGTCGAACCCTGTGGCGATGGCCTGTCCCGTAAAGGCGGTGGACAGGATGCCGAGGGCGAGGACCCCGGGGGCTGCGGCATCGATCCGCGGCAGCCCGAGACGATCAAGCACCGTGGTGTGCGCCAGAGCGAAAAGCGCGACGAGGGGCATGAAGAGGATGAGCACGAGCTGCTCCCCGTTCTTGACCATCGCCAGCGTCTCCCAGCGCGTCTGGTTGAGCATGCGCTTCATCGGTCCGGCGGCCGCTGCCGCTGCGGGGGATGGAGCAGGCTGCTGCGTCGTCGTCGTTCCCTGGGTCATGAGTCCTCCCGGGTGGTCTGAAAGAAAATGTCCGTGAGGTTCGCTTGGGTGAGAGAGAGGGAGAGCGGCGGTGCGCCGGCCGATCCGCACCCGGCAGCCGCCTCGAGGTGGGCCCGGCTCACGGCTCCGTGGGCGCGCACCTGGAGCCGGCGGGGGGTCTCCTCGCGCTCGAGGGTGAGTCCGTCTGCGGCGGCGCGGAGACACCAGGCGTCGAGGGCCTCCCGGGCGTCCGGCAGGGTGGCGATGGTCAGGGTCTGCCCGTGGGAGGAGGAGGCGAGCTCGTCCAGGGTTCCGGACTGCCGCACGACTCCTCGAGAGAGAATGTGGACATAGTCGGAGAGGCGCTCGGCGTCGTCCAGGAGGTGCGTCGTGAGAATGATCGAGGTGCCCTCGTCCCGGAGCCGCTCGATGAACTCGGTGACCATGACGCGGGAGACGGGGTCCAGCCCCGCCGAGGGCTCATCGAGCATGACGAGCTCCGGCCGCCCGATGACGGCGGCTGCCAGAGCCACGCGCTGCTTCTGGCCGCCGGAGAGCCGGCGCAGGGAGGTCCGCGCGAACTCGTCGATCCCGAGCTCGGCGGCGACCGCGTCCACGCTGCGAGGATGCGCGTAGAAGCGGGAGACATGCCTCAGGAATTCGAGGGGCTTGGCGGCGGGGGGAAGTCCGCCCTCCTGGAGCATGACGCCGACGCGCGCTCGGTGCTCAGCCGAGGACCGAGTGACGTCTTCCCCGAGGACGAAGGCCGAGCCGGCCGTGGGGCGCTGAAGACCCTGAAGCACTCTGAGGAGGGTGGACTTGCCGGCGCCGTTCGTGCCGAGGATCGTCGTGATGCGCCCCCGATCAGCCGTCAGGTCAACGCCCTTGAGCGCTTCGACTGATGAGTGCCGCCCCGTGAAGCTGACGCGGAGCGCGCGCGTTTCCAGGGCTGGGTCAGCGGAGGGGAGAGGAGTCACTGGAACATTCTAGGCGCTCAACCTTTGTTTCTACGCTCCGTCGAAGTCGGTCGGGCGCTGTGAAGGCCATTGGGCCGCTGGTGAACAGTCTGCGCGTCGGGTGGCAATCTCAGCGGGAATACGTGATGATGAAGTGGTGTATTTGGAGACTGAGGGCGAGATGGGGACGCGCGAGCGCGTGCTCTCTGCTGTTCTCACCCATGGCCCGATTTCCGCTCTGGAGCTCGGCAGGCTTTTGGGACTGACCCCTGCGGCGATTCGGCGTCACCTGGACAGCCTGCAGAAGGCTGAGCAGGTGGAAGTCAAGCTTGTGCGCGGCGAAGGCGGTGCGGGCAGGCCCGCTCGGCGCTTCGTCGCATCACAGCGCAGCCACGACGAGCTTCACGACGACTATTCAGCCACCGCTGTGCGCGCCCTGAGAACCCTGGCGCGGATCGGGGGAGACGACGCCGTGCGGCAGTTCGCCCACGAGCGCTTCGCTGAGATGCACGCGCGCTACGCGCCGATCGTGCAGGCCGCCGGCGAGGACGTCGATGCTCGGGCGACCGCCCTCGTCGATGCGCTCACGCGAGACGGCTTCGTCGGCTCCAAGCGCGAGGCGGGCCTGGGGCTGCCTCTGGCTCTCAAGAGCGTCCAAGTATGCCAGGGGCACTGCCCCATTCAAGACGTCGCTGCGGAGTTCCCCGAATTCTGCAGCGAGGAGACCAGCGTGTTCGCCCGACTCCTGGGCGTGGACGTGAGAAGGCTCTCGACCCTGGCCACCGGCGGGCACGTGTGCACCACGCATGTGCCCCTCAGCAGAGTGCGAGAACGAACGTCAGGTGGCATTCAACAGTGACCTATCAAACGAAGGATGGTGCGCGATGACCGAGCAGATCGATCAGAGCCAGCACGCCGACACGACGATCTCGGAGATTCTCGAGAAGAACCCCGAACTCAACGGCATCGGCAATTATGAGTACGGCTGGTCCGACAAGAACGACGCCGGGGCCAACGCGCGCCGCGGCATCAACGAAGAGGTCGTTCGCGACATCTCCGCCAAGAAGGACGAGCCCCAGTGGATGCTGGACCTCCGCCTCAAGGGACTGAAGTACTTCGACCGCAAGCCGATGCCGACCTGGGGCGCAGACCTCTCCGGCATTGACTTCGACAACATCAAGTACTTCGTGCGCTCCACGGAGAAGCAGGCCCAGAGCTGGGAGGACCTCCCCTCCGAGATCCGCGAGACCTACGAGAAGCTCGGCATTCCCGAGGCCGAGCGCTCCCGCCTCGTGGCCGGTGTGGCCGCCCAGTACGAGTCCGAGGTCGTCTACCACCAGATCCGCGAGGACCTGGAGGAGCAGGGTGTCATCTTCCTCGACACGGACACTGCTCTCAAGGAGCACCCGGAGATCTTCGAGGAGTACTTCGGCACCGTCATCCCCGTCGGCGACAACAAGTTCGCTGCCCTCAACACGGCCACCTGGTCCGGCGGATCGTTCGTCTACGTCCCCAAGGGCGTGCACGTCGAGATCCCGCTCCAGGCCTACTTCCGCATCAACACGGAGAACATGGGCCAGTTCGAGCGCACCCTCATCATCGCGGACGAGGACTCCTACGTGCACTACATCGAAGGCTGCACGGCCCCGATCTACACGTCTGACTCCCTGCACTCCGCCGTCGTGGAGATCATCTGCAAGAAGGGCTCCCGCGTCCGCTACACGACGATCCAGAACTGGTCCACGAACGTGTACAACCTCGTGACCAAGCGCGCCGTCTGCGAAGAGGGCGCCACGATGGAGTGGGTCGACGGCAACATCGGCTCCAAGGTGACCCAGAAGTACCCTGCCGTGTACCTCATGGGCGAGCACGCCAAGGGCGAGACCCTGTCGATCGCCTTCGCCGGCCCCGGCCAGCACCAGGACACCGGCTCCAAGATGGTGCACATGGCGCCGAACACCTCCAGCTCGATCGTCTCCAAGTCCGTGGCTCGCGGCGGCGGACGCGCGGCCTACCGAGGCCTCGTGCAGGTCCGAGAGGGCGCCAAGAACTCGAAGAACTCGGTGGTCTGCGATGCGCTCCTCGTGGACACGATCTCCCGCTCGGACACGTACCCGTACATCGACATCCGCGAGGACGACGTGACGCTCGGCCACGAGGCCACCGTCTCCAAGGTCTCCGAGGATCAGCTCTTCTACCTCATGAGCCGCGGTCTGGACGAGGCTGAGGCCATGGCCATGATCGTCCGAGGCTTCATCGAGCCGATCGCTCGCGAGCTGCCCATGGAGTACGCCATGGAGCTCAACCGCCTCATCGAACTGCAAATGGAAGGGTCCGTGGGCTAGGACATGACACTGGATAACAACACCGTAGAAACCGGCGAGGCCCGCGTGGCCATTGACGGCATGGACCTGGAGGGCGAGCACCTCGTCCCGACGACGGGCGGCACCGAGCAGCACGGGGCCAAGGCCCACTCTGACGGCCCAGCCCCGACCGATGGCCGCGGCGTCACCAAGCCGGCCGCATCGCGCGGAGAGCGCGTTGCCAGCTTCGACGTCGACCACTTCCCGATCCCGACGGGACGCGAGGAGGAGTGGCGCTTCACGCCGATCGACCGCCTCGCGGACCTGTTCGAGGACGGGAAGGCCTCCGGCAGCCTGGAGACCGACTTCACCCTCCCCGAGGGCGTGTCCCAGCGCGGTCTGACCGCCGAGGAGATGCGAGAGATCGTCACGATGGCTCCGGCCGACCGCCTGGCCGCCACGGCCGTCTCCAACGCGAAGGGCGCCTGGCTCATCGACGTCCCCGCCGAGACGGAGCTCTCCGAGCCGATCCGCCTCACCTTCCGCGGAACCGGGGGAGACCCCGTCTTCGCTCACCTCGTGGTGCGCGTGGGGAACTTCGCCAAGGCGCTCGTCATCCTCGAGCACACGGGGTCGGCGCGGGTCAGCGCCCTCGTCTCGGTCGTCACGGGCGACGGCTCTGACGTCCGCGTGGTCACCACTCAGCTGTGGGACGACGACGCCGTCCACGCCGCCCAGCACGACGCCTACGTGGGGCGCGATGCGACCTACAAGTACGTGGCTGTCTCCCTCGGGGGCTCGCTCGTGCGCGTCAACTCCAACGTGCGGTACGCGGGCACGGGCGGCGACGCCTCGATGTACGGCCTGTACTTCGCGGACGCCGGGCAGCACCTCGAGCACCGCTCCTTCGTGGACCACAACGAGCAGAGCTGCACCTCCAACGTGCTCTACAAGGGCGCGCTGCAGGGCAAGGACGCCCGCACGGTCTGGATCGGCGACGTCCTCATCCGCAAGGAGGCAGAGGGCACGGACAGCTACGAGAAGAACCAGAACCTCATCCTGACGGACGGCGCTCGGGCCGACTCGGTCCCGAACCTCGAGATCGAGACGGGTCTCATCGAAGGGGCGGGCCACGCCTCCTCGACGGGCCGCTTCGACGACGAGCACCTCTTCTACCTCATGGCTCGCGGCATCCCGGAGAAGGACGCGCGCCGCCTTGTGGTGCGCGGGTTCCTCAACGAGATCATCCAGAAGGTCGGCGACGAGGCTGTGGAGACCCGTCTCTACGAGGCCGTCGAGGCTGAGCTCGCGGCGAGCGAGCTCTGAGCCGTGACCGCTGAGACCTCGTTCCAGACTGCCGGAACGCTCAGCTCCCTGGCTCCCGGGACGGCGCGGCGCGTCGTCGTCGGGGGTCTGGCCCTCGCGCTCGCCCGAGACTCGGAGGGCACGGTCCACGCACTGGCGGACCGCTGCTCGCACGATGACGTGAGCCTCTCTGAAGGGGAGATCTCCCGCGGGCGGATCGAGTGCTGGGGCCACGGCTCCGAGTTCGATCTGGTCACGGGGCGCCCGGCCCAGCTTCCGGCGATCGACCCTGTGGCCGTCTACCCGGTTCAGATCGACGGGGATGCGATCCTCGTGGACACCAGCCGCACACTCAACGGACTTTAGGCCGCGGAACACACCGCCCGGCCACCTGACACATTGTGAAGAAAAGGACCAAGATTCATGTCGACTCTTGAAATCAAGGACCTGCACGTCTCCATCGAGACGGAGCAGGGGACCAAGGAAATCCTCAAGGGCGTGTCCCTGACGATCAACACGGGCGAGACCCACGCCATCATGGGGCCGAACGGCTCCGGCAAGTCCACCCTCGCCTCGACGATCGCGGGCCACCCGCGCTACGAGGTCACCAGTGGCGAGATCCTCCTCGACGGGGAGAACGTCCTCGAGATGAGCGTGGACGAGCGCGCCCGCGCTGGCCTCTTCCTCGCCATGCAGTACCCGGTCGAGGTTCCGGGCGTCACCATGACGAACTTCCTCCGCACGGCCAAGACGGCCATCGACGGCGAGGCTCCCTCCATCCGCACCTGGACCAAGGACGTCAAGAGCGCCATGGAGAAGCTGCGGATCGACCCGGACTTCGCCTCGCGCAACGTCAACGAGGGCTTCTCCGGCGGCGAGAAGAAGCGCGTCGAGATCCTCCAGCTCGAGCTCTTCAAGCCGAAGTTCGCCGTCCTCGACGAGACCGACTCCGGCCTGGACGTCGATGCGCTCAAGATCGTCTCCGAGGGTGTCAACCGCGCGCAGGACGAGAACGAGATGGGCACGCTCCTCATCACCCACTACACCCGCATTCTGCGCTACATCAAGCCGCAGTTCGTCCACGTCTTCGTGGACGGCCGCGTGGCCGAGCAGGGCGGCCCCGAGCTGGCCGACCGCCTCGAGGAAGAGGGCTACGACCGCTTCCTGACGAAGGCCGTCTGATGACAGAGGAGAAGGCGCAGGGCGCTGCCCTGACCCCCCTCGAGGACGTCGAAGAGGCGCTCAAGGACGTCATCGACCCCGAGCTCGGAGTCAACATCGTCGACCTGGGGCTGGTCTACGGCCTCAAGTACGCGGAGGACGGCGTGCTCATCATCGACATGACGCTGACGACGGCGGCCTGCCCGCTGACGGACGTCATCGAGGAGCAGACCGCTGAGGCTCTGGCCTCCGTGGTCGACGAGTACCGGGTCAACTGGGTCTGGATGCCGCCGTGGAGCCAGGACCGCATCACGGAGGACGGGCGCGATCAGATGAGGGCCCTCGGCTTCAACATCTGATCCTCTCGAAGCGCGAGCAGTCTCAGAGAGCACCGGTCTCAGAGAGCACACAGAAGAGGAGGCGGCCAGGAGTGAATCTCCTGGGCCGCCTCCTCTTCTGTCAGCTCTTGTCAGCTCTGTGCTCTCAGCGGTGCCGTGCTGACTCTCGGCTCTCGCGCCTCAGGAGCCGGGGTTGTTCAGATCCCGTGCGTTGAAGGTGTTGCACTGGGTCATGTCCTGGGACTTGTACCCCTGAAGGAACCAGGCCTGGCGCTGTGCGGACGAGCCGTGCGTCCAGCTGTCCTGGTTGACCTGTCCCTGAGCTGTCTGCTGGATGTGGTCGTCGCCCACGGATGCCGCCGCTGCGAGGGCGTCCCGCACCTGGGCCTCGGTGATGGGCTTGAGGTAGGTCTGGCCCGTCTTGGGGTCCTTGGTGGTGGCCGCGTGGCCGATGTAGAGGCCCGCGTAGCAGTCAGCCTGGAGCTCGGTGCGGACTGCACCGGAGGTTGCCCCCTGGCGGTCGTTCTGAGACTTCTCCAAGTCTCCCAGGATGTTCTGAACGTGGTGCCCGTACTCGTGGGCCACGATGTAGATCTGGGCCAACGGGCCGGAGGAGCCGCCGAACTGGGAGGTGAACTGCTTGTAGAACGCGGTGTCCACGTACGCAGTCTCATCCGTCGGGCAGTAGAAGGGGCCCGTCTGCGCGGTGGCGCGGCCGCATCCGGACGAGGTCGCCCCGGAGAAGGTCACCATCTTGGGCTTGCGGAACTTGGCGTTGTGGGCCGGAAGCTCCTGAGACCAGAAGGCGTCGAGACTCTGAGTGGTGGCGGTGAGACGGCAGACGTCGTCCTGGTTGGCCGCAGCCCCCGTGGTGCAGGAGGCATT
The DNA here is from genome assembly GCA_018260285.1 of Arthrobacter sp. Classification (GTDB taxonomy): domain Bacteria; phylum Actinomycetota; class Actinomycetes; order Actinomycetales; family Micrococcaceae; genus Falsarthrobacter. The sequence continues at coordinate 18,516 of JAGLBH010000010.1, forward strand.
GGCTGTGGACTGGGCCTGTCCGGAGCTCGAGCTCTGGGTTGAGGTGCCGCTGCCCTGGTCGAAGACGCCTGGACCGAAGATCAGGGCGAGAATCAGACCGAGGATGCTGACGCCGCCGCCGGCGACCATCCCTCCGCGGCCTCCGCCGCCTCGTCGGTCCTCAATGCGGCCGGAATCAATTTGGACGTTGTCATTGAAGCTCATGAGATAAGACTAGTGCGCCTTAGCGTTTTCTCTGTCCATGAGCTGTGCCTCCGCTGTCTTTTTCTCTGTTCGGCTCCTCGGCGGGGAGCATGCGCGCTGCCAGGGCCTCGCTTGTGGCGATCGTCGAGGAGACAGCCGTCATGGCCACGGGCAGGCACACTGAGCGCACGGACTTCTTGAGCCCTCGTGCGCTGTGGGCGCTCAGCACGGCGTCCACGGCTCCGGAGAGGAGGGGGAGGGACCGGATGACGAGCGCGACGGCGAGGGCGAAGGTCTGGGGCTTGGCCCCCAGCGGGCGCAGAGGCCGGAGCCAGCGGGTGATGGCCTCGACGAGGGCGCTCGTGCGCGTTGTGGCCACGAGCAGGCGGGCCAGGAGGATGACGCTCAGCAGGGCAAAGGCCTGTGCCAGGGTTTCGAGCCCCAGCTCGGGGCTCCACGGCTCCCCGAGCAGGCGGACGGCGCTGAGGGCGCCCACGAGCCACAGGGCCGGGACCGCCCAGGAGAGAATGCGGCGCACCCCGAACCCCGCCCAGGAGCACAGGGCGAGGCAGGCGAGGAGGAGGGTGCCCTCCCCCCACGCGGCCTCCATGCCCGGAAGCAGGCGCCAGAGCACGGTGGACAGCCCGGAGGCGACGAACAGACCCGCGCACTTGAGCCCCACGGGCCAGGCGTGGACGCGCGCCTGCGCTCCGTGCCTTCCAGGCTCGAAGGCACCCATGCTGAAGTGAGACCCCCTCACAGCGGCATCGCGTCCGTGTGCTCTCGATAGGCGGCGACGACGTCCGCCCCCGGCCCGTCCCGGACGACGCGCCCGCCGTCGACCCACAGGACGCGCTCGTACCGGCCCGCCACGTCCAGATCGTGGGTGGCGAGCAGATGGGGGATCCGGAGCGTGCCGAGGAAGGCCTCCAGGCGGCGCACGCTGTGGCGGTCGAGGAGGGTGGTGGGCTCGTCGAGCACGAGGTAGGAGGGGCCGGCCGCGAGCACGGAGGCCAGGGCAACCCGCTGCCTCTCCCCGCTCGAGAGCTCGTAGACGCTCTGCTCCGCGAGGTGCCCCACGGAGAACCGGTCCAGCCACTCGGCCGCCGTCGCTTTCGCCTCGCCCCGGGGCAGGCGCTGGAGGGACAGGGCCACGTCTTCGAGGGGAGTGGGCATGAGGAGCTGGGCGAGGGGGTCCGAGAAGACGAAGCCGACGACGCTCCGCGCCTGCTCAGGGTGCCTCACCACGTCGAGGGGGGAGCGGCCTTCCTCGCGCAGCTCGACCGATCCTGCGTCGGGGCGGCTCAGCCCGTTGAGCAGGCGCAGCAGGGTGGACTTCCCCGAGCCGTTCGGTCCGATGACCGCCGTTCGCGGGGAGTCCAGGGTCAGCTCCGGGACGTCCAGAAGAACCCTCCCGGCGTCGCCTCGGACGACGACGCCGCTGAGGCGGGCGGTCAGCGTCACGGACGCTCTGCGGTGAGGAGCTGGCTGCGGAACGCGCGGAGCACCGCAGTGGCGACGACGGCGGCGATGACAGCCTTGACGATGTCGAACGGGACGAACGCCGCCGTGACTCCGATCGCCTTGGCGAGAGGCATCGAGACGGCGAGCATGAGGCCGACGACGCCGGCGGCGTGGATGACGAGCAGCCCGGCCAGACCGGCTGCGAGCATCAGGCCGATGGCCAGGCCGGGGCGGCCCTGGCGAATGGCCGGATGGGAGCGGTTCGAGAGCCACCCCACGAGGAAGGCCGCCAGAACGAATCCGATGAGGTAGCCACCGGTGGGGCCGGCGAGGACAGCGGCCCCGGAGCGTCCGCCGCTGAAGATCGGCAGTCCGAGCGCGCCGAGGAGCACGTAGAGGCCGGTGGCCAGGCCTGCGGTCCGACCGTCGAAGAGGAAGGCCACGAGGCAGATGGCCAGCACCTGGAAGGTGAACGGCACCGTCGGAGTGAGCTTGAGGCCGGGGATGAGGGAGAGGGCTGCGATGAGCGCGGCCCCCATCGCGATGGCCGCGATCTGCCCGGGTGGGGCGGAGAGGAGCTTCGCTCGGCGGACCGAGACTCCTGAACGGTGTTCAGTGACGGGTGTGGAAGCGGAAGGCGAAGAGGTCATGAGAGGTCCTTGGTTCACAGGCGGAGAGCGGCGTCGGTGAGCCGCCCCGGGCAGACAACCTAAACTGGAGAGGCTGCCGCTGTCAGTTTTTCCAATTTACTACGTTACGCGAGGACTTTCTTTGATCACCGTCTCCAACCTTGAACTCCGAGCAGGGGCACGCCTGCTCATGGACAACGTGAGCTTTCGCGTCGACAAGGGGGACAAGATCGGACTCGTCGGCCGCAACGGCGCCGGCAAGACGACCCTCACGAAGGTCCTCGCCGGGGACGGGCTCCCCGCCGCGGGAACCGTCACCCGGACGGGCGAGATCGGGTACCTGCCTCAGGACCCCCGCACGCCGAACATGGACCAGCTCGCCCGTGACCGCATCCTCTCCGCCCGAGGCCTCGACGGCGTCATCGCCCGGATGAAGGCCTCCCACAATGACATGGCCAGCGATGACTCCGCGGTGGCCGCCAAGGCGATGCGCCAGTACGACCGCATCGAGGCCGAGTTCCTCTCCCAGGGCGGGTACGCGGCCGAATCCGAGGCCGCCGCGATCTGCGCGAATCTGGCTCTTCCGGACCGTCTGCTCGACCAGCCCCTCAAGACCCTCTCCGGCGGCCAGCGCCGCCGCGTCGAGCTCGCCCGCATCCTCTACTCGGACGCCGAGACGATGCTCCTCGACGAGCCCACGAACCACCTCGACGCCGACTCGATCGCCTGGCTTCGGGACTTCCTCAAGGCCCACGAGGGCGGGCTCATCGTCATCTCGCACGATGTGGAGCTCCTCGAGGCCACGGTCAACAAGGTCTATCACCTGGACGCGAACCGGGCCACGATCGACATGTACAACCTCGGCTTCAAGAAGTACCTCATCCAGCGGGAGACGGACGAGAAGGCACGCAAGCGCGAGCTGCAGAACGCCACGAAGAAGGCCTCCGCCCTCATGGACCAGGCCAACAAGATGCGCGCCAAGGCCACGAAGGCCGTGGCGGCGCAGAATATGATCAAGCGGGCTGAGCGCATGCTCAGCGGCCTCGAGGGCGAGCGCCAGCAGGACAAAGTCGCAGCGCTGCGCTTCCCGAAGCCTGCCCCGTGCGGCAAGACCCCGCTCACGGCGCATGACCTCTCCAAGTCCTACGGCTCCCTGGAGATCTTCACAGGCGTGGACCTGGCGATCGACCGCGGCTCCCGCGTGGTCATCCTCGGGCTCAACGGCGCGGGCAAGACGACGCTCCTGCGCATGCTGGCGGGGGTGGACAAGCCGGACACGGGCGAGGTCGTCGCCGGACACGGCCTGCGGATCGGCTACTACGCCCAGGAGCACGAGACGCTGGACACCGAGCGCAGCGTCCTTGAGAACATGCGCTCTGCGGGCAATCACCTCAACGACGCCGAGGTGCGCAACATCCTCGGCTCGTTCCT
>JAGLBH010000110.1 GCA_018260285.1 Arthrobacter sp.
TGAAATAACGTTCGGGCTGGCAGATGTAGACCCCGTGCTCTTGGTAGAAGGACCATGCGTGCTTTGCAGGAACGATGACAGCGATGGGCTCTGCTGCCAAGGGACGGGCGTCGAGCAGATCCTGCACCCGCGATGCATGACGCACGAGGTCCTGAAGGTCTAGATCAATCCAGCCGAGAAGGTCCAGAGCCTGCTCGTAGCGTTCTTCCAAGGGGAGATCGAAGATCGCTTGGTGGTGGGCGATCCGGTTGCGCAGATTCCTCAGTGCAAGCACATTGGTTCGGACTGAGCTTCGGGTAAACCCAGCTGGTCGGTTGGGGAATGCGTACACCAGGTGCTTGCGAAACAGCTCTTCGTAGTCTTTCTTGCCGAAGATGGACTCCCAGATGCCGAACGTCATTGAGGCAAGGAGCTTGTCTCGAGAAGCGGTCTGAGCTTTGCTGCCGAGGTGCCTGCGAGCGGCCTCGTAGAACTTGAGCGCCTCGTCCTCGAGGAATGTGGGGCTTGCGAACCACCAGCCGCTGGCCATATCGATGCGAGCGGTGGGGGTGACTTCTAGGGGGGTGAGGATGTTGTCTACCGCATTGCGGAGAGCAACCTCTACGTAGGAGATCAGCTCGAAGAACCCTGCTGACACCTGCACGTTCCACTGGTAGAGCTCAAGGGCCGCCTCCGGACTGCGATTCGCTGCTACGAGGTACTCCTCAAAGCGGGCTGGGGACATCCAATGTTCCGGTTCGGGCATGGCTTCTTCCTTGCTGGGGTGATAACCTGGTGATAACGCGCTCCAGACAGGCCTCTGATCCTTTGAGATTATGCCACTGGGGCGCTTTTGTGTACTTCCCCGAGGCTCTGATGGCGACTCCGATGGGCATCCATCCGGATGAGCAGCCGGTCAATCTTCAGCTCGTAGTGGCGGCGGATCCTGTTGTCAGGGGCTGGGGATCGGGTGTTCCGCCCAGAAGAGGTCCTCCTGTGTTGTCCGTCGACGGGGCCCAGGCCAGGCGGCCTCTCTCGCGGGAGAAGGGCGCCTTCCCGCATACCCCCCCCGGAACTTCCATGCGGAGTCGCTCTCTACCCAGCTCTTCCATCAATCCCTGGGACGGATGAGGGGAGCGCGGATGATCCGGGGGTGTAGGTGGTGGGCCCGTGAGGAGGCGGGGGTGCATGCTGCGCCCCTGGATTCTGGGGGGTTCTGGCGGGTCGCACCCATCGGTTAGATAGAGAGCCTAAGCTTAAAGGTGCGCGCCGCAACCGACGCCTTCATCATCATGCCGCTCCCTACGCCCCCCGACGTCGGGAATGACTGCTACTCCAGGAGTTGTCCTATGCATCTCACCCCCAGGGAACAAGAGAAGCTCATGATCGTCGTCGCCGGCGATCTGGCTCAGAAGCGCCGCGCCCGCGGCCTCAAGCTCAACCATCCGGAAGCGATCGCCCTCATCACGGCCGAGCTGCTGGAGGGAGCGCGCGACGGGCGCACCGTGGCGGACCTCATGAGCTACGGCGCCACGCTGCTCACGACGGACGACGTCATGGACGGCGTCGACAAGATGATCAGCTCCATTCAGGTGGAGGCGACCTTCCCGGACGGCACCAAGCTCGTGACGGTCCACCACCCGATTCGCACGCCTGCCGCCCAGAAGCCCGAGCCCAGCAAGGACGGCGAGGGCGTCAGCGACAGCAAGGAGGCCCAGGCCGAGGACGCCAAGGCGGCCCAGGTGGCCCAGAGCGAGGACTTCCCCGGCCAGGTCATCATCCACGACGAGCCGATCATCCTCAACGAGGGCCGGGCCACCGTGACCCTCGAGGTCAAGAACACGGGCGACCGCCCGGTTCAGGTGGGCTCGCATTACCACTTCGCCGAGGTCAACAAGGCGCTTGTCTTCGACCGCGGCCAGGCGGTGGGCTTCCGCCTCGACATCCCGGCAGGCACCTCCGCCCGCTTCGAGCCCGGGGACGCCAAGAGCGTCAGCCTCGTGGAGTACGGAGGCAACCGGACGGTCTACGGATTCCACAACGACTGGGACGGCCCCCTGAACCACGTCAACCCGGCCACCCCGAACGGCACGCCCGATGCGCATCAGCACCACCAGACGGATGAGAAGTAGGAGAGCACGATGAGCCACAAGGTAGAGCGCCAGCAGTACACCGAGCTGTACGGGCCCACCACGGGAGACTCCGTCCGCCTGGGCGACACGGGCCTCTTCGCCCGGATCGAAGAGGACAAGACCGTCTACGGCGAAGAGGCCGTCTTCGGCGGCGGCAAGGTCATTCGCGACGGCATGGGACAGAACTCCCGCTTCCCCCGCGCGCACGACATCCCGGACACGGTCATCACGAACGTCGTCATCATTGACCACTCGGGCATCTACAAGGCCGACGTGGCCCTGCGCGACGGCCGCATCTTCAAGATCGGCAAGTCGGGCAACCCGGACGTGCAGGACGGCGTGGACATCACGATCGGCGTGGCCACGGAGATCATCGCCGGCGAGGGCAAGATCCTCACCGCGGGCGGCATCGACACCCACATCCACTTCATCGCGACGGACCAGATCATGACAGCCCTCTCCTCGGGCATCACGACGATGATCGGCGGCGGCACCGGCCCGGCCGAGGGAACGAAGGCGACGACGATCACCCCCGGCGAGTGGTGGATCCACCGCATGCTGGAGGCCACGGACGCCTTCCCCATGAACATCGGACTCCTCGCCAAGGGGCACGGCTCCGACCCGGCCGTCCTCGCCGAGCAGATCCGCGCGGGCGCCATCGGCCTCAAGGTCCACGAGGACTGGGGCGCCACCCACGCCGCGATCGACACCTCCCTCACGGTCGCCGACCAGTTCGACGTGCAGGTCGCCATCCACACGGACACCCTCAACGAGGGCGGGTTCGTGGAGGACACGATCAAGTCCATCAACAACCGCGTCATCCACACCTTCCACACGGAGGGCGCCGGCGGCGGACACGCCCCGGACATCATCCGCATGGCAGGCCTCCCCAACGTCCTCCCGGCCTCTACGAACCCGACGATCCCGTTCACGAAGAACACGATCGCCGAGCACATGGACATGCTCATGGAGACGCACCACCTGCGCGCCGACATCCCCGAGGACGTGGCCTTCGCGGACTCCCGCATCCGCAAGGAGACCATCGCAGCGGAGGACGTCCTCCACGACATGGGCGTCTTCGCCATCACGTCGAGCGACTCCCAGGCGATGGGCCGCGTCGGAGAGGTCATCACCCGCACCTGGCAGGTGGCCGACTCGATGAAGCACCAGCGCGGCCTGCTCGAGGGCGACTCCGAGCACAGCGACAACAACCGCATCAAGCGCTACATCTCCAAGTACACGATCAACCCGGCGATCGCCCACGGCATCGCCAGCCGCGTGGGCTCGGTCGAGGAGGGCAAGTTCGCCGACCTCGTGCTCTGGGACCCCCAGTTCTTCGGCGTCAAGCCCGAGCTGGTCATCAAGGGCGGCATGATCGCGCTCTCGGTCATGGGCGACCCCAACGCCTCGATTCCCACCCCGCAGCCGCGCACCCTGCGCACCCAGTTCGCTGCGCACGGGAACGCGATCGGCCGCACGTCCCTCGTGTTCGTCTCCGAGGCCGCTCTGGACGCGGGCGTGCCCCAGTCCCTCGGCCTGAAGAAGCGGGCCTTCGCCGTCGGAGGCATCCGGGGCCTGAGTAAGGCGGACCTCAAGCACAACACGGGCACCCCGACGATCGACGTCGATCCCCAGACCTATGACGTCTCGATCGACGGCGAAGTGCTCACCGCCCAGCCGGCCGAGCAGCTCGCGCTCGCCCAGCGCTACTTCCTCTTCTAGGAGACGCCGCGTGATTGTTGAATCCCTCAAGGGGAATGTGCACGACGACGCCCTGCCCGACGGAGTCCACGTGGAGACGGTGACGCTGCCGAGCGCTCAGCTCGTCAAGCGGATCCAGCGTCTGAGGACGGACCACGGCACGGAGATCGGGCTGCGCCTGCCTGCGGGGTCCCCGGACCTCAAGGACGGGGACATCCTGGACCGCACGGAGAGCAACGCGATCGTGCTCCGGGTCGAGTCCACCGAGGTGATCGTCATCAAGGCCCGCTCCATCCTGGAGATGGCCGTCACGGCGCACAGCCTCGGCAACCGCCATCTCCAGGCCCAGTTCTTCGGGGCGGACTCGGAGTACGGGGCCGAGGTCATGGTGGTGCAGGACGACCACACGGTCATCCAGTACCTCGACGCCGCGGGGGTGCCCTACGAGCGGCAGTCCCGGGTCATGCCCGTGCCGTTCAGGCATGCGGAGCACACGCATTGAGATCCCACTCGGTGCTGCTCCAGCTGAGCGACTCTGCTCTGCCGACGGGGGCGTTCAGCCACTCCTTCGGCCTTGAGCAGTACATCTCCCGCGGGGAGGTGACGGACGAGGCGACGTTTGCCGCATGGCTCAAGTCCTACGTGGACAGCCAGCTCACATGCACAGACGCCCTCCTCATCCGTCTCCTCTACGCGGGGGAGGACGAGCTGGAGCTCGCGGAGCTCGCCTCGGCCTCGGCCATTCCGGCCCAGGTGCGCAGCGCGGGGGCTGCCATGGCCAAGCGCACGCGCGCCATCGCGGAGGACGCCCTCGGCCTGGCCCCCTCGAGCGCGCTCCTGGCCCACCCGGCCATCGAGTTCGCCAAGGCGGCCCGGGCCCACGGGGTGGAGGTCGACGTCGCCGTCCTGGCCCACCTGACCGCCTCGGTGACCTCGATGACCCAGAACGCGGTGCGCGGCATCCCGATCGGCCAGTCCGCCGGTCAGCGCGTCATCGCGGGCGCCCACGCGTGGATCGAGGGCGCCGTGGCGGCCTCACAGACATTGGACATCCGAGATCTCGGGGCTGTGGCCCCCGGACTCGATATCGCACAGATGCAGCATGAGCGCCTCAGAGCGCGCATGTTCATGAGTTAGGAAGCAGCCTTATGACTGAGAACAGCACCCGTCCCATCCGCATCGGCGTGGGAGGGCCCGTGGGAGCGGGCAAGACGCAGCTCGTCGAGCGCATCACGCGCCTCATGAGCGGCGAGATCTCGATGGCCGCCATCACGAACGACATCTACACGATCGAGGACGCCAAGATCCTGGCGGCCAACGGCATCCTGCCGGAAGACCGCATCATCGGCGTCGAGACCGGCGGCTGCCCCCACACGGCCATCCGAGAGGACACCTCGATGAACGAGGACGCCCTGGAGGAGCTGGACCGGCGTCACCCGGACCTTGAGATCGTCTTCATCGAGTCCGGCGGAGACAACCTCTCCGCCACGTTCAGCCCGGAGCTCGTGGACTTCTCGATCTACATCATCGACGTGGCCCAGGGGGAGAAGATCCCGCGCAAGGCAGGCCAGGGCATGATCAAGTCGGACCTCTTCGTCATCAACAAGACGGACCTCGCGCCGCACGTGGGGGCAGACCTCGAGGTCATGCGCCGCGACTCCGAGAAGTTCCGCGGGGACCGCCCGTTCGTCTTCACGAACCTCAAGACGGACGACGGCCTCGACGAGATCGCCGCGTGGATCCGTCGCGACGTTCTCCTGTCCGACCTCGCGTGAGCAGCGGGTCGCTCGGCTTCACAGCGGCCGTCCTCGAGGGGGCAGCCGGGTCACTGACCCTGGACATCGCCCGCAGGGGGCACCGCTCGAGTCCTGCGCGCCTCGAGTTCAACGGGGTGCTCAGGCTCATGAAGCCCCACTACCTCGACTCCTCGGGGCAGGTGGCCTATATCGTCGTCAACCCCGGCGGGGCGTACTTCGGGGAGGACTACGAGCTGAGCCTGGCCGTGGAGGAGGGCGCGAGCCTGCTCTTCACGACCCAGTCCGCCACGCGCATCCACCGCACCCCGGTGCGGCCCGCCGTGC
>JAGLBH010000111.1:0-1811 GCA_018260285.1 Arthrobacter sp.
GCCGCACGCCACCGACGAGCTGACCTCGGTCACCGGCAAGGCCGCCTCCGCCTAGACTGACGCCCATGTTGCGAGTGGGTCTGACCGGCGGTATCGGCGCGGGCAAGTCCACGGTGACGGCCGTCCTCGACTCCGAGGGCGCCGTCGTCGTGGACGCCGAGACGACCACCGTGGTCTTCGACGCGGAGGCGGCCCCGAGGACGCCCCACCGGGTGGCCGTCACCCTCCGGATCGAGATGCTCGGGGGACAGACGAGGGCCGGGTCGTTCGGCAGCCTCGCAAGCCTCGCGGACCGCCTGCTGGAGCTGGCGGGGCCCGTGCCGGCGGAGGCCCGGAGCCTCGCGCGGACGTCCCTCTCGGACCTGGACTCGCTCACGATGGCCCTGGCGCAGGCCCCGGACAGCCCCTTCCTCGCCGCGGGCGCCCCCTGGTACTTCACGCTCTTCGGCCGAGACAGCCTGCTGGCCGCCGAGCTGCTGCTCCCCCTGACCGCGGAGCCGGCCCTCTCCGTGCTCCGGGTGCTCGCCTCCCTCCAGGCCGACCGCCACGACGAGGAGTCCGCCGCCCAGCCCGGCAAGATTCTCCACGAGTTCCGGGACATCCCCGTGCGCATCACGGAGGGCGGGCGGACGACGGCGCTGCCGGCCCTGTACTACGGCAGCATCGACTCCACGCTGCTCTGGGTCCGCCTGCTCCACGGGGCGTGGAAGGCCGGGGCGCCCCGCTCTGAGGTGAAGGCCCTCATCCCGCATCTCGAGCGGGCCCTCAGCTGGCTCCGCGACTCGGCGGACGCTGACGGGGACGGGTTCCTCGAGTACTTCGACCCCACGGGCCACGGCCTGGCCAACCAGGGCTGGAAGGACTCGGGCGACTCCATCCGCTGGCAGAGCGGGGAGATCGCCGAGGGGCCGATCGCGCTGTGCGAGGTGCAGGGGTACGCGTTCGAGGCAGCGCGGGGCGCCGCCGAGCTGCTCGCGGCCTTCGCGGACGACACCGCAGACCCCGCCCACACTCCCGCCCTGTGGGCCGAGTACGCGGACCGGATGGCGACCCGCTTCCGGGAGCGCTTCTGGGTCCGGGACGCCCGGGGCCCCTACCCCGCCCTGGCCCTCGACGCCGCCAAGCGGCCCGTGGACGGGGCGGCCTCCAACATGGGGCACCTTCTGGGCACGGGGATGCTCTCTGAAGAGGAGGAGCGGCTCGTCACGGAGCGTCTCATGGGGCCGGAGATGTTCTCGGGGTTCGGCTTCAGGACGCTCTCCACGGAGAACGGGGCCTACTGGCCCACGCGGTATCACGCAGGGTCCGTCTGGACGCACGACTCGGCGATCATTCTCCGCGGCATGAGCCGGGCCGGGTTCGCGGAGGAGGCGGCTGCTGCTGCACGCGGCCTGTTCGCCGCAGCGCGTGGCTTCTCGTGGCGGCTGCCCGAGCTGTTCTCCGGGGCTCCGCGCAGGGAGGGGCGCACGGGGGACGAGCGGCCTCTGCCCTACCCGGCCTCCTGCAGGCCTCAGACCTGGGCGGCGGCCAGCGCTGTGCCGATTCTGCTGGCGTGGGCCTGCTGAGGCCAGGCTCACTGTTCTACCGGGCATGGGACGCCTAGGCTGGCGGGGTGATTCCCCTCTCTGAATATGTGACTGCATGGCGGCTCGACCTCTCGGGAATCGTGCTGGCTGTGGCCCTTGCCTGCGTCTACGGATGGGCTTGCGCTCGCGCCCGAGCCCTCGGCCCCTCAGCAGGCCCCGGTCCCGTGCGGATCGCTGCCTTCTACGGCCTGGGCATCGGGCTGCTCCTCTGGGCCACATGCGGGT
>JAGLBH010000111.1:1821-5863 GCA_018260285.1 Arthrobacter sp.
TACTCCTCGCAGCTCCGGTGGGCCTTCGCGCTCAAGGCCGTTCTGCTCCTGTTCCTCGTCCCTCTCATTCTGGGACTCGGAAAGCCGCTGACCGCTCTCCGCGCTGCGCTCTCCCCCGTCGGCCAGACACGCTGGGATGCAGTCCTTTCCTCGCGGGCCATGAAGATCATCACCAGCCCACTCGCCTCCCCCCTGATCGCACTGGCCCTCTTCTCATCGTTCCTCACTCCTGCATTTTTGCCCCTTCGCTCGGATGCCCTGCTCTCCAGCCTCTTCACCCTGCTTGTCCCCTGCCTCGGAATGGCGCTGACGCTCCCTGTGGTTGAGAACATCAACCAGCACCGCACGGGGGCCACTGTCTCGATCGAGCTGCTCTTCCTCTTCATCGAGCTGCTCATTGACGCCATTCCAGGGATCGCTCTGCGGCTCAGCCCGGCTGTCCTTGACCGCGCAGGCGCCTGGTCGTCATCGCGGTCGTGGTTCCCGTCGCCGTTGAGGGACCAGCAGATCGCGGGCGAAATCCTGTGGTTCCTGTGCGAAGTCATGGACCTGCCCCTGCTCATCCTCCTCTTCGTGCGGTTCCAGCGGACGGATCGAGCAGAGGCGAAAAGCTATGACGACCTCACAGTGGAAGAGCTCCAGTCTCTTCAGGCAGCCCACCTGGGTCAACGGCGCTCCTAGCGCCCCCGAGGGCTGTTTCCTTACTGCCCGGCGGGGCTAAGTCAGGGCACTTTGTGCCATGACTGCACGATGTGAAGGGGTCGGCGTCGTCGTCCCCCAAAAAAATTTTCCGGCAAGCACAGGGTTACGTCGCACGATGCTTCAAGCGGTGAAATATCAGCCTTTCCTCCGATCCCGCCTCAGATCGGGCCACTTCGGAGATGTGAAGCATTCAGTCCAAGGATTGTCTCTTCTCGTTACCAAATTGCAATCTACTGGGCGGTAGTAACACCCCCTACTCGCGGGTAATCTATTCATTAGGTAGCCGAGATGTTCACGGATCTCGAGACTCAAGGCCACCACACCCTCTCCACCCGTCTCGCATCTGAGGAGCAACAATGAAGTTGGCAACCAAGCTGGTCGGCACTCTGGGTAGCGGCGCTCTCCTGCTCGCATCCGCCATCACGCCTGCCGGTGCAGCGACGATCACGAACACCTACCCCGAGACCCCGCTGACCAACCCGACCCTGCCGGTGGTTCACGTGGCCCACGGCTCGGACACCCTCAAGGCGAACATCCTCAACCCTCGCCCCGTGTGCAACGCGTGGGAGGACAAGCGGACCGCCATCTACAAGGTCACGGACAGCTTCCTCCCGGTCGGCACCATCTCCACCACGAACCAGACGGCCAGCCCCATCCCGCTGACCCAGACGCTCTCCAAGACCCAGACGATCTCCATCAAGGTCAACGGCAGCCAGACTGAGACCACCTCGGTCAACGGCGGCGGCTCCGGCACGCAGGGCGGCGGAACGGGCACGGCAGGCATCGCCTACTCCCTCGCCAAGACCATCGGCGGAGAGGCCTCGTACTCGCTGTCCTGGCAGGTCGGCCAGACCGTGGGCCCCTACCAGGTCCCCGCTGGCTACACCGGCGAAGCCACCTACGGCTTCCGCACCATCACCATGACGGGCACGCAGCAGTACTGCAAGCTCGACGGCACGTGGTCCACCCCGGCCGCCTACGTGGCTTTCGTTCCGATCAAGAACGAAGTGCGCGTCAAGCTCTACAACAACCCCGCCGACTCGGCCAAGTGACCGCCCACTAGCGAACGGAATTCGACGATGAAGAAGTTCAGCCTCCGCGCCGCTGGCGCAACGCTCGCCCTCGGCCTCGCCGCTGCAGGCGTCTCACCCGCCACTGCCGCCACCACCACGGCGACGACGACGGCCCCCGTCACCGCTCCCGCCCATGACCTGGCACCCAGCTTCACGGTCTCCGGCATGAAGGCTCCCGGCTTTGCAGGGCTCGTGGGCATCCACGTCAAGAACGTGGGCTCGCAGCGCTACTTCGCCGACTTCCCGGCGATCAGCTTCAAGGTGGAAGTCAAGACGGACCACGGTCCCACGGGCGTTGACCGCCTCATCACCCCGGGCTGGTTCAACGGCGCGTACACCCAGGACCTCGGCTACAACGAGGTCACCGGAACGCGCACGTTCATGGTGACGCTCTCCAACCCGGTCGAGGTGGGCAAGGACGTGCTCATCGCCAACCTCAACTTCGGTGACGGCCTGACCTCCGAGGGACGCATCTACAACTACGTGACGGTGACCCAGGTCGGCCGCCTCGCAGATGACAAGTCCACGGGGAACGACCAGAACATCGACTCCCGCAAGGCAACCCGCCTGGACACCGGGGGAACGAGCAAGGGCATCTTCTAAGCCCGGGCGATAAGCCCCTGGCTCCCCTCTCTCTCGCGGATTTTGGGTCCAAGGGGGCGGTTCAACACTGTTGAGCCGCCCCCTTGGACCCAATCTTTGTTAAGAGGAGCTCTGAAAGGCTCCGCCACACTCAGAGGTTCGACCGCCTGTACCGCCACCACCCGATGGCCAGCGGCACCACGTACCACAGGACCAGGGAAGACAGCACGGCCAGAGTCGGGGGCAGGGGCTCATCAATTCCTGGGGTGGCCAGCGACAGCGGAGTGAGGCTCTGAAGGTACCCGTCCTCGTCTTTGAGCACCGTGGCCGCGAAGACATTCCACCCGAGGGTGACGCCCACGACGGCGAGCAGAGACAGGAAGAACCCCCGGATGAGGGACACGATCCCATAGCCGAAGAAGGAGGCGAGCAGTGTGGCCACGAGCCCCGTGTATGCCTGGCGCCCGGCACCGGACCACTGCACCTCACCGCCCCGAGCCAGACTCACAATGACAGCCCCCGCCGAGACAGCTGTCGCAGCCACGAGGTAGAGACCGATGGAGACAATGAGAACCGCGAGGAGCTTGGCAAGATACAGCGCAGACCTCGACCTCACCATCGGCACCGTGATCCCAGCCGTCCCATGAGTCCATTCCCCTGAAGCGGCAAGAACCACGATGAGGGAGATCGTCAGCGGGGCAATCAACACCACAATCCCGAGGGCGTCCTCCACGGGCACCGTGGCAGACTCCCCGCGCAGGACGAACACAATGCCCGCCACGAGGGCAAGGATCGCCAACCCGGTCAGGATCACCGCTACGGCAGCCCCTCGGGTGTCCAGGATCTGTCGAACTTCATGATGGAGAAGCACGCGCATCGTCAGCCCTTCCGGTCGGTCGTCATCGAGAGAAACAGGTCATGGAGATCCGTCCGGGCCTCGCTCAGGTGAGACAGGGGCACGTGTGCCTCAAGCGCGAGACGCCCGATCTTCTCTGGGGGCGCCTCCACCATCAGCCTGTTGCCGTTCCAGGTGAAGGTAAGCCCCTGGGCAGCCAGGGCCTGAGTGAGGCCCTCGGCGTCTGGAGACGCAGCATAGGACCCCTGCCGTTTGAGGAGTTCTGCAGTGGTGCCGTCTGCTACCACACGCCCCTGGTCAATCACCACGAGGTGGTCCGCGACGACCTCGACATCCCGGAGAAGATGGCTTGAGATCAGGACGGCGGAGCCAGACTGGGCGGCCTGCCGGATCATCCCGTGGACCCATTCCGTACCGTAGGCGTCAAGGCCATTGGCGGGCTCGTCGAGGACCAGGGCTTTGGGCTGGCCCAAGAGCGCGACACCGAGGGCGAGCCTCTGCCGCATGCCGAGGGACAGCGCACCGACACGCTTCCGCCCCTCGCGCTGGAGGCCTACTGTCTCGAGCATGGGATTGATGCGGTCTCTGTTGACGCCTGCCAGAATGGCGGCGAGGCGCAGGGTCTCCCGGACAGAGCGCCCGGGATGCATTGCCGTGGGATCCAGAGCAAACCCCACAGCTTGGGGCGGGTACCCGCCCGGCCCCACCTGCAGTGCAGGCGAGATCACGCGGCCGGAGTCAGGGTGAACCAGTCCGGCGATGCACTTGAAGACTGTGGTCTTGCCTGCCCCGTTGGCTCCGAGAAGCGCGGTCACGGATCCTGGCTGCG
>JAGLBH010000112.1:0-1859 GCA_018260285.1 Arthrobacter sp.
CTTCCACAACAGTGGGCCTTGTAGGGCTCGGCCAGGGGCAGTCACGGGTGTGTTGCAATCACCCTTTGACACCACCGGGGCTGAGCCGCCCCTTAAGACCCACGATCCGGGAGGGTCTGGCGGCGAGGCGCTACTCGGCGACCGCCACGTCCTTGACATAGATCCGAGCCCAGCCGTGCTCCCCCGCGGGAACTGAGAACCAGACCTTGTTCCCGCGGAATGTCTCAGACGTCATGTACGCAGGAGGCCTCTGTGCACCACAGCTTGAGGCGCTGTCTCCGGAACCACCAAAGTTCAGTCGATATTCGCCGCCTGTGCAGGTGATGAGTACACGGACAGACCGCTCAACGTGCCCCTTGCCTGAGGGGAAGGATATGTTCGACGCGGGCACGGTATACGTGGCCTTCCCCGTGAACTGCACCGAGCCGACCGGCTCGTACCCCTGCCAGTCAGGGCTGGCCAGATCGTTGGCGGTGAGTGAGAACGCAGGATCATAGACGGGTCCCGTGGACAGGGACGCGAGCGCTTCTTGGGACGCCTCCCCCTGGGCCCCAGCGGCAGTGAAGTCAAGAGTCTGCGCCGCAGGAGAACCCGTGGCGTAGGGTGACGGCGCCTGAGCCGACGGTTCAGCCGAGGCTGACGCCCCCGACTTCGAAGCAGCGGATGGCTGCGAAGAAGCATGCGGCTCCGCCTGGCTGCACCCGGACAGGGCCAGCACAGCGGAGGAGGCGAGGACGAGGAGACTGGTTTTCTTCATGGCTCACTGTAACCTGCGTCACTCCATCAGCGCCAGGGTCTGCTCAGCTGCCCACAGCCACACGGACAACGTTGATCACCGATCGGCGCGGTCAGTCCCCGCCGCCCCCTCCTCCGTCTCCGCCGCCGCCATCGCCGCCGCCGTCAGATCCCCCGTCGCCGCCGCCGATGCCGTCGCCCCCGAAGATGTCGCCGATGAGCCCTCCCAGGCCTCCCCCGGCGGAAGAGCAGTCATGAAAGTCCCCGTGCTCGTCGACGGACAGATAGATCGGCACAGCCGAGAATCCGCCGACGCTGCTGTCCTTGAAGCTCCCCACGGGCGGGCGGCCCAGCCACCACCGGAGGAGAATCCGCACAATGCGCCCCGCTGATACCAAAGGCCATGAAGAGTGCGCCGATGAGCCACAGAAGGGGAAGGACCAGCACCATCCAAAAGATGAAGCTGAACGCGCCGCTTGGCATCAGCGGCATGAGGTGTCTGATACTCACCCGCGCAGCGACATACAGCACGGCAGCAAGCAGGAGAACCTGCCCGAACCGCACGACGGCCCGCCGCAGAATCGCCCGGTGCAGCGGGTTGGCCCTGTGGCTCGCCCGTGCAGCGGCCCCGTCACCGTCCCCGTCACCGAGTGAGGATTGTGGGTCGAACGGGGCGGAATCCGAGGCTTGAGCCGCCCCGTTCGCCCCACAATCCGCAGAGGAAGAAGCGGAACGCGAGGCCCGCCGGATCACAGCCCCTGCCGGATGACCTTGTGCTGAGCGGCCTGGGCCACCGGGCGAAGAACGATCTCGTCGAGGCTCACATGGTGCGGCACCGTCACGGCGTACCGGATGACGTCCGCCACGTCCTCAGCGCTGAGCGGCTCGGCCACCCCGGCGTACACCTTCTCCGCCGCAGCCTGATCGCCGTGCATCCGCATGAGGGAGAACTCCTCCGTGTGGACCATGCCCGGCAGCACCTCGATGACGCGCACATCGTGCTCCGCCTCCTCCAGCCGCAGGGCCCGCGTGAACCCGCGCTCGGCGAACTTCGCGGCGTTGTATCCGGCGCCGCCCTCGTAGCCGACGAGCGCCGCCGTCGACGTCAGATTGACCACCGTCCC
>JAGLBH010000112.1:1869-5795 GCA_018260285.1 Arthrobacter sp.
AGGACGTTTACCCTGAACATCCACTCCCAGTCGGCGGTCTGCGCGTCCGCCACCCACTCGGTTCCGCGCGCCCCGCCCGCGATGTTGACGAGCGTGTCCACACCTCCCGCTTCCTGGACGACGACGGCGAGCTGCGCAACAGCGCCTTCATCCGTCACGTCCAGCGCGTAGGGGGTGATGGCGGCGTGCCGCCCGGCCAGAGCCTCCAGACGATCGGCCCGTCGGGCGACGGCGTAGACGGCGAACCCCGCCTCCGCCAGGGCCAGCGCAGTGGCCTGGCCTATTCCCGTGGATGCTCCAGTGACAACAGCGATGCGTGATGACGTGCTCATACACACAGCCTAAGGCGAAGTGACCGCCCAGACGCATCGGCTGATTTCGCTCCACCCGCAGGAGTCGTAGAGCATGAGGCCCATCGGGGTCGAGGTCAGGACGAGATCGGTCAGCCCCATCCCGTGCGCCGCGTTCTCGAGCTCGAGCATGACCCGCCGGCCGAGCCCGCGCTGCCTGTGCTCCGGGAGCGTCCAGATCTGGTCCACGGTGCCCCAGCCTGCCAGCTCAGCTGGTGAGGCCGCCGACCCGCGGGCGGCCCCGATCAGGCCGTGGCTGACGATCTCGCGGCCCCCGCCCCCGGCTGCCGCCCAGATCTCAACCGCCGCGTGGTCCTCGGAGCGCTTGACGACCACCTCGTATCCCTCGGCGTCCTCCCCGATCGTCCGCCGCATGACGGGCCGGTGCATGAACCATCCCGGCTCGAAGAGGCTCCAGCCGGCGCCCAGGAGAGGCCGCCAGTCGTCGTCGTCCCCCGGGAAGCGGAGGCATGCATCGGGTGAGGAGGAGAGCTCGGCGAGCCCCGCGCGGACCGCAGCGATGGTGGGCTCCGGCAGCACGATCCGCCGGTCCTCGATGGGCGTGGGGACCTCCAGGGCGTGCGCCCCCGCCAAGAGAAGGGGCTCCGGGGAGGACGTCTCGCGGGTGATCGTCCAGCCATGGGCCCAGGCCGAGCACAGGTCAGCGAGAGAGAACGAGACGGACGAGGGCATCGGGAACTCCTGTTCAGCAGCCAGCCGCAGTGGGTCGGGCTGGGGCGGCTCAGACCATGGTATCCATCCCTCTGTCCGCATCCGCGTGATCGCCCACAAGCACGCAGGCCAGGTAGGAGGCTCCTACCCCCAGGACGAGCCCCGCCAGCAGGACGGGGGCGGACGGCTGGTGCGGGTCTGCTGTCCTCATCTGGAGCAGAACGAGCCACGCGAGGTGGACGCCCAGCGGGCCGAAGAAGAGGGAGTACAGACCCACGGCCCAGACGGGAACGATCCATGGGCTGCGGTTCGAGGGCGTCGCTCCTGGAACGCGCGGGCGCCCCTGGTCGGCCTCGACCACGGGGTGCGCCCTGTCATCACCCTCGCCCGGTCCCGGGTCTCTCCCTGAACGCATGCGGCCAGCCTACAGAGCGGCCTGCCCGCCAGGGAGAAAGGCCCGTGAAACAATGGGAAACATGACCGAGAACCTTCAGGGCACAGACACGCCCTTCACCGTCCCCGACAAGCCGGCCCTCGAGGGCCTCGAAGCCAAGCTCACGGAGCGCTGGGCAGCCGAGAAGACCTACGCCTTCACCCGGGAGACCACCCGCGAGCAGGTCTACTCGATCGACACACCGCCCCCCACCGCCTCGGGCTCCCTCCACGTGGGGCACATGTTCTCCTACACGCAGACCGACGTTCTGGCCCGCTACCAGCGCATGAACGGCAAGAACGTCTTCTACCCGATGGGCTGGGACGACAACGGCCTGCCCACCGAGCGCCGCGTCCAGAACTACTACGGCGTGCGCTGCGACCCGACCTATGCGTACGACCCCTCTTACGAGCCCCCCGCGCAGCCGGCCAAGAACCAGCGCGACTGGGACGTCGTCTCCCGCAAGAACTTCATCGAGCTGTGCGAGCGCCTGGCCGTTGAGGACGAGAAGGTCTTCGAGCACCTCTTCACCACGCTCGGCCTCTCCGTGGACTGGTCCATGACCTACCGCACGATCGATGACCACTCCCGTGCCGTCTCGCAGCGCGCCTTCATCGAGAACTTCCAGTCCGGCGACGCCTACATGTCCGAGGCCCCCACGATGTGGGACGTGACGTTCCGCACCGCCGTGGCCCAGGCTGAGCTCGAGGACCGCGAGATGCCGGGCGCCTACCACCGCTACGCCTTCACGGCCGCGGACGGCGAGAAGGTCTTCATCGAGACCACCCGCCCTGAGCTGCTCCCCGCCTGCGTGGCCCTCGTGGCCCACCCCGAGGACGAGCGCTACAAGCACCTCTTCGGCACGACCGTCACCTCGCCGCTCTTCGGCGTTGAGGTCGAGGTCAAGGCGCACGAGCTCGCCAAGCCGGACAAGGGCTCCGGCATCGCCATGATCTGCACCTTCGGCGATGCGAACGACATCACCTGGTGGCGCGAGCTCTCCCTCCCCACGCGCGTGCTCATCGGCCGCGACGGGCGCTTCGCCTCCGAGACTCCTGAGTGGATCACGACGCCGGAGGGCCGCTCCAACTACGAGCAGCTCGCAGGCAAGACCGTGTTCTCCGCGAAGGAGGCCGTCGTCGCCATGCTCGTGGAGAATGACCTGCTCGACGGCGAGCCGCGCAAGATCACGCACGCCGTCAACTTCTTCGAGAAGGGTGACAAGCCCCTCGAGATCGTGGCCTCCCGCCAGTGGTACATCCGCAACGGCGGCCGTGACGAAGACCGCCGCGAGGGCCTCATCGCCCGCGGCCGCGAGATCGACTTCCACCCGTCCTTCATGCGCTCCCGCTACGAGGACTGGGTCAAGGGCCTCAACGGCGACTGGCTCGTCTCCCGCCAGCGCTTCTTCGGCGTGCCCGTGCCCGTCTGGTACCCGCTCGACGCGGACGCCCAGCCGGATTACGATCACCCGATCGTGCCCTCGGTGGACCAGCTTCCCGTGGACCCGGCAGCCGAGCCCGCACCTGGCTTCTCCGAGGACCAGCGCGGCGCCGCCAACGGCTTCATCGGCGACGCCGACGTGCTGGACACGTGGGCCACGAGCTCCCTTACGCCGCAGATCGTCGGCGGCTGGGGCCACGACGAGGACCTCTTCTCCAAGGTCTTCCCGTTCGACCTGCGCCCCCAGGGCCATGACATCATCCGCACGTGGCTCTTCAGCTCCGTGGTCCGGGCCAACGCGCTCCAGGGCTGCGCCCCGTGGAAGCACGCGGGCATCTCGGGCTGGATCCTCGACCCGGACCGCAAGAAGATGTCCAAGTCCAAGGGCAACGTGGTGGTTCCCACCGAGATGCTCGAAGAGTACGGCTCGGACGCGGTCCGCTACTGGGCGGCCTCGGCCAAGCTCGGCGCGGACACCGCCTTCGAGGTGGCGCAGATGAAGATCGGCCGCCGCCTGGCCATCAAGCTGCTCAACGCCTCGAAGTTCGTCCTCAACCTGGGCGCGACCGAGGCAGACGTCATCCGCACGGACGCGTCCGCTGTCACAGTGGATCTGGACAAGGCGCTCCTGGCCGAGCTGGCGAGCGTCGTCGAGCAGGCCACGCGCGCGTTCGAGCAGTACGACTACGCCCGTGCGCTCTCCCTCACGGAGTCCTTCTTCTGGATGTTCACGGACGACTACGTGGAGCTCATCAAGGACCGCGCCTACGGCGTCGCGGGCGACGAGGGCAAGAACTCGGTGCGCGCCGCCCTGGCGACGACGCTCGACGCCCTCCTGCGCCTCTTCGCCCCGTTCCTTCCGTTCGCCACCGAGGAGGTCTACTCGTGGTGGCGCCACGGCTCCGTGCACCACGAGGCCTGGCCGAAGCCCGAGGACTACGCGGTCTTCGCCGGCGGCGACTCGGCCATGCTGCCCGTCGTGGGCCGTGCCCTGGCGGGCCTGCGCAAGGCCAAGTCCGAGGCGAAGG
>JAGLBH010000113.1 GCA_018260285.1 Arthrobacter sp.
GCCTCACGGTCGATGCTCGGCTTGCGGCGCTCGTCGCGGCCGCCGTGGCGTTGCTGCTGAGGGCGCCGTTCCTCGTGGTGGTCATCGCGGGCGCCGCCGCGGCAGCACTGGCCCGGCTCGCGGGGATGCCCTAGGGGGCGTTGCTCACGACACCGAGACATTCAGGTCTGGAGATAGACATCATGACTGTGCTATTTTTGTTCTACTTCCCCATGTGATGAGGTCAGTTCTCTGAGGATGGAGAGCAGCAGTGCGCGGTCAGGAGACAGCCCGGATCCAGGTTGATCGAGTCCGATTCTCTTATCAGCGGGGTCGGGAGGCGCTCTCTGACATCACGTGTGAGTTCAGCCAGGGGGCAACAGTGCTCCTCGGCCCGAATGGGGCGGGCAAATCCACCCTGCTGGCCTTGGCGGGCGGCGTGCTGAAACCGAGCAGCGGCCGGATTCGCCTTCTGACCGGTGGACAGGCTCTCACGTCAGGGTGCCGTGCTTACAGGGGCCGCACTGCATGGCTGCCTCAGGACTTCACACCCGTTCGAGGGCTGACTCTCGAAGAGCATGTCGCCTATGCGGGATGGCTCAAGGGCATGCGGTCTGTTGCGGCGAGGAAGGCTGCGGGGGACGCTCTCGACGCCGTCGGGCTCGGCAGGCTGGCGACGTCGTCGGTCTCCTCTCTGTCCGGAGGGCAGACGAAAAGGCTCGGGATCGCCGGCGCGCTGGTGCACGACGCGGACGTGGTGCTGCTCGACGAGCCCTTCGCCGGCTTGGACCCCCGTCAGCAAGCGCGCCTCGTTGACGTCATTGCAGAGCTCGGACGAGAGCGAGCAGTCGTGGTGTCCACTCATCAGACCGAAGACGTGGGCGAGATCTACACGAGCGTCGTCGTTGTGGAGCGGGGAAGGATCCTGTTCGACGGCTCTCTGTCAGAGTTCGCGGGACGGTCCCCAACGGTTCGGGAAGCCTATTTCAACCTCGTGGCCGAGGAGGACTGACCCGTGTCTGCTCGATGGCTGAGATCCGGAGTTGTTCTTGCTGTCCCTGCCTCTCTGCTGGCACTGGTCTATGTGGAGACGTACATCCGGCCGGAATCGGTTGACTCGCACCCCGAGGCGGCCTGGTCAACTGCCTTTCTGCTTCTGATCGTCGCCTGCCCGCTGGCGGCCGCCGCAGGAGCTCTGGAAGCGGGCCGACTGAGAGCATCCCGGGGGATGAGCGATGCGGCAGCGAGGCCGGGGGCAGCGGTGACTGCCGAGCGGCTCTGG
Source organism: Arthrobacter sp. (assembly GCA_018260285.1). GTDB lineage: Bacteria > Actinomycetota > Actinomycetes > Actinomycetales > Micrococcaceae > Falsarthrobacter. The sequence goes on from JAGLBH010000113.1 coordinate 1,262, forward strand.
CCGGGAGTTCTTGCGGCGCTGGTGGCGCTGGCGACGGGGATCTGCGTGGCGAGCCTGAAAACCGGAGGCGGTCCATGGAACGTGAGCCCCTTGATCCCTGCGGCGCTTGTCCTCGGGGTGTGTCTCCATGCGCTGGGCGGATGGGTTCTCGGACTGCTGGCGAGGCCTGTTCTGGCGATAGGCCTCGCCGTGGTGATCTCATACTCCTGGCTGGGATTCGCCTGGACTGTCGAGCCGACCCAGATTGCCTATCTTGCGGGGCCCATTCTGGAGTCCTGCTGCGACTCCAGCGCGCGGCTCGATCCCCGCGGCGCTTGGGCCATGATTCTCTTCTCCGTGTGCGGTATCGGAGCGCTTCTGGTGTGGGCGCCGCTGCTCCTCCACCGTGAAGGGAGGAGCAGGCTGCTCCCGTCGATTCTGGCGATCGCTCTTATGAGCGCCGGCGCTGCGGGCGGCATGGGATTGGCCGCCGGGCTCGGCCGTGACGCGGGGATGACGGTTCCTCCAGAGGAGCTCCGCTGCCGTGAGTCCTCTCCGCAGGTGTGTCTGACGGAGGTCCAGGTGCACCGACAGGACCTGAGGCCGTTCCTGAGCGAGGTGTTCGGTGTTCTTGAGACGCTGGGAGCCCCGTCGGTGTCCGTTGCAGGACCGGGGCTCGGGATGTCGCCGGACGCCCAGAAGCGCGGAGAGGCGCGGCTCGTGGTTCAGCCCTCGATGACTCGTCCGCAGGCGGTGCGGTCAGCAGTCAGCAGCCACACGGGTCCGCTGGCGGCGTCCTGCCAGCCAGAGTCCGCAGAGGCTGCAGATCGCCTCTTCCGATCACACGCAGTTCTCGAGGCGTGGCTCATCGACTCTGCACTGGGCGCCGTCGTCCCGGAAGAATCAGGACTGCCGCACGCCGAGGGGGAGAAGGACGGGCCCGCCTCCGCAGAGGTGGAGCGGCCGCTGCGCAGCCTGCGGGCCATGACTGAGGCAGAGCAGGTCGGATGGGTGCGAAGCGCGTTCACTCATCTGGAGCAGTGCGTGCCCGCTGACATTCCCGGGGAGCGCAGATGACGTGGGCGATCGCGTCGAGGCGCGGGGCCACGATGACGGCCCTTGCCGTGTTCGCGGGCTTGGTCGCAGGGATCGGCAACGGGCTCTCGCTCCCCATCCCGCTGCCGGCCGTGGCGAGCGCTGCTCCTGCTCTTCCGCTGACGGTTCTGCCGGCCCTCGTCGTCGTCCTCGGGGCGACCTGGTGCGCCCGGGGAGGGGAAGAGCGGTGGATGCTCGGCAGCACGCTGGACCCTCGGTGGCATTCGCGCGTCATGGTGGGCTGTGGAATCGCCATCACGTGCATGACGGCGGGCCTGGCCGCAGGCGCAGCTGCCCTCTGGGAGGCTAGTCCCGGGGCGGGAGAGGCGCTTCCCCACGCGGCGGTGCAGCCGAAGAGCTCCCCGCTGGCGGTCGCGTCCGTCTACGGCCGGGACCTAGCCGTGTTCACGGCGATCGCTGCTCTCGGAGAGCGGCTTGGCCTGGGGCCTGCGGCAGAAGCCCTTCCGGCCCTCGGCGTGCTCGTCGTCTCCCTGTTCTCACGAGACGCCACCGGGCGGCTCCACTGGTGGGCATGGCCCCTCAACAGCGAGGGCCTGGACCCGGCTGCGTGGGGCATGGGCCTGGTCTGCGCGGCGGGTGCCATCGCCCTGGGCCGGCGGCGGTGAGCGGGGTCGAGGTCACCTACTGGGAAGGGGTGGCGGCGTGCTCCGCGCCGGAGGCCTGCCGCACGACCGACCGGATGATCGAGACGATCCTCCCCGGCGCGTCCTTCTGCACCAGGTGCGTGGCCGGGCGGACCACGTGCAGCGCGGCCCTCGGGGCGCCCGACGCCCGCAGCATGTCGCGGAACGCGCGCTGCCTCCCCACCCAGATGCCCTGAAAGGGCAGGCCGAGCGTGGCGACGACGACGGCGACCGGCACATCGTTGAGCGGGTGAGTCGGGCGGAGCAGCGTGGCCTCCTCGATCATCCACTCGAGCGCGGCGTTGTCGATGTCCACATTGAGGAGGCGCTCCGGGTGGCGCGACCAGGACGAGAGGAATCGGGTGATGTGCGAGCGCTTCCAGGCATCCCGGACCGCGGCGCGGACCTTCGCACGGGAGAGCCCCTTCGGCTGCCCGCTGGACCGGGGGATGCTCGCGTCCAGGAAGACCAGCCCCGCAGTGCGCTCGGGGAAGAGGCGGCCGAACGCCTCGATGACCGGGCCGGACATGGAGTGCCCCACAAGAAGGGCCTGCTCCACGCGGCTGCCGCCGGGGCCGGCGGTCTCGAGGAGGTCGTGAAGATGCCGAGCATCCTGAATCGCCCCGGGGACTTCTCCCATGCGTCGCGTGGATCGGCCGTCCATGCCGTTGCGGGGCCACGGGATGATGAGCTCATCGGGGAGCAGGGCCGCGACGTCGTCGAACGTTGACATCTCCACCCCCCGGCCGGGGATGAGGACGATACCGGGCCGAACGGAAGCGGAGGGCTGAACGGGGGCTGAAGCGAGGGTCACACGTGAATGGTATCGGCGGATGCCAGCGGAAAAGTGAAGACCTGTCCGGATGCTGAGACCCAGAGGGGGCATTGTGAGGGTTCTCTGCGAACTCGGGGATAATTTTGAGGATTATCTTCTTCACCTGGGGCTTTTCACCGGTCCCCCACCGGCACCATCACAAGGATGACTTTCAATGAACCTAATGCGTACTAAGTCGATCGAGGAATCGCTCGCCAACGCAGAAGAGCCGGGGCGCAAGCTCAAACGCTCCCTCAGCGCATGGGACCTCGCCATCATGGGCGTGGCCGTGGCCGTCGGAGCAGGCATCTTCTCCGTGGGCGCGCGCACCGCCGCGTTCGCCGCAGGCCCCGCCGTGACGATCTCGTTCATCATCGCCGCGATCACCTGCGCCTTCTCCATCATGTGCTACGCAGAGTTCGCGACGGCGATCCCCGTGGCCGGCTCCGCCTATGTCTTCACCTACGCGACGATGGGCGAGATCATCGCCTGGATCATCGGCTGGAACCTCATCCTCGAGCTCTTCACCGCCGCCGCCGTGGTGGCCAAGTACTGGGGCATCTACCTCTCGGTGGTGCTTGCCGGCTGGAACATGAACGTTCCGGCGACGCTGCCCCTGAGCGGCGGCTTCGAGTTCACGTGGGGCCCGTTCCTCATCGTGGCGATCTTCACCGTGCTCCTCGTGCAGGGCACGAAGCTCTCCGCTCGCGTGGGCAACATCTTCACGATCATCAAGATCGCTGTGGTGCTCTTCGTGATCGTCGTCGGCTTCATGCACTTCAAGGCCTCCAACCTCGCGCCGTTCGTGCCGCCGGCCGAGCCCGGCCAGGGCGTGGCCTCCGAGGTCAAGGCCCAGCCGTTCATCTCCTTCCTCTTCGGTCTTGAGCCGGCGCAGTACGGTGTGGCCGGCATCGTCACCGGCGCTGCCATCGTGTTCTTCGCCTTCATCGGCTTCGACGTGGTGGCCACGAGCGCCGAGGAGGTCAAGGACCCGGGCAAGACTCTGCCGCGCGGCATCTTCGGCGGCCTCATCCTGACGACCGTCCTCTACCTGGGCGTCTCCCTGGCGCTGACCGGCATGGTCTCCTACAAGGACCTCGCCAAGGCAGAGCACCCGAACCTGACGACCGCCTTCAACATGGTGGGCGCCGGCTGGGCTGCTCAGATCATCGCCATCGGCTCCCTCGTGGGCCTGACGACGGTCATCATGGTGCTCCTCATGGGCCTGTCCCGCGTGGTGCTCGCCATGTCCCGCGACGGCCTCCTGCCGCGTGCCCTCTCCGTGACCAGCGACAAGCGCTCCACCCCGGCTCGCCTGCAGATCCTCTGCGGCATCCTCGTGGCGCTCGTGGCCGGCTTCACCAAGGTTGACCTGCTCGAAGAGCTCATCAACATCGGCACGCTCTCCGCGTTCATCGTGGTCTCCCTCGGCGTGATCTTCCTGCGCCGGAAGCGCCCGGATCTCACCCCGGCCTACCGCGTGCCGGGCGGCTCGATCATCCCGATCCTCTCCGCCCTGCTCTGCTTCTACCTGATGCTCAACCTCAAGGTGGAGTCCTGGGTGTTCTTCGCGGTCTGGCTGCTCATCGGCTTCGCGATCTACTTCGCCTACGGCCGCACGCACTCCGTCCTGGAGATCCGCGAGCAGGCTGAGGGCAAGGAAGCGCGCCGCGCTGCCGCTGCCGCCACGACCCCGGTCGACGGCGCTGCGGGCGGTGCCGCCGGTTCCAGTCACGCTGGCGGTTCGCACTCCGCCTAGTCCGCGGCTGCCGGCTGGGAGTTCTGGGCTGGGTGCCCGGCCTCCGGCTGGTGCTCTGGACCGAGCGCTCTGACGAAGGCGCTGCCTGTGTGGCGAAAGCTCGTCAGCTTCGCGAAAGCCCCGTCTGCCCCCTGATTCTTGGGGGCGGGCGGGGCTTTCTGCTGTGCTGGGGCGGCAGGGCGGCAGGGCTGCGGCGGTGAGTTGGTGTGGCTGTGAGGGAGGTGTGGTCGGGGGGGG
>JAGLBH010000114.1 GCA_018260285.1 Arthrobacter sp.
CCCCCCGGCCCAGTGGGGGTTTTTTTGTCCTGCCGGGGGGGGGTGGGCGTGGGCCCCGGCCGGTTCCCGCACACTGGAGACGACAAAGAAGGCCGCCCGTCAATGACGGGCGGCCTTCTGCGTCAGCGGCTCATTGCCTGAGCCTGAGAACTGTGGGGAGAGGAGATCAGCGAACGCGAAGTGCGTCGCGGATCTCGGTGAGGAGCTCGATCTGGGGGTCGATGGCCTCGTCCTCCGGCAGGATGCCGAGCTTGCGGTTGCGGCGCTCAATGACCTTGTTCATCGGAACGACGATGACGAAGTAGAGGGCAGCAGCCACGATGAGGAAGTTGAGGATGGCCGTCAGCAGAACGCCGAACTTGACCGGGCCGAAGGCCAGGAAGCTGTCGAAGTTGGGCTGGCGGAAGAGGAGGGAAATCGCAGGCATGATGACGCTGGCGACCAGGGCGTCGATGACCTTGGAGAACGCTGCACCGATGATGACAGCGACGGCAAGGTCAACGATGTTGCCCTTCATAATAAAGTTCTTGAATCCTTGAAGCATATTCACAGCTTACGCCGTCAACGATGTTTACGCTGCCGAAAGTTCCTCAGAAAGGGACCCTAAGCGCCATTCTGTGGGCAAAATCTCCCCGGCGGGGCGGCACGGATGAGCTGTGGGTCTCCTCAGGTTTTCCGCAGAAGCATGCGGCGGATGCCGTGATCGGGGCCCTTCGTGAGGACCAGCTTGGCCCGACCCCGGGTCGGCAGAACATTCTCCCGCAGATTCGGCTCGTTGATCTTCTTCCAGATCGTGTGAGCGGTGGCGGCCGCCTCCTCATCGGAGAGCGTCGCATAGCGGTGGAAGTACGAGTTGGGGTCGCTGAAGGCCCCGCTGCGCAGCTTCATGAAGCGCTCGATGTACCACTTCTCGATATTGGCCGTGGGCGCGTCCACATAGATCGAGAAGTCGAAGAAGTCGCTCAGGGCCACGCCCTGGGTGCCGTCCGAGCGCAGTCGCGCCGGGGCCAGAACGTTGAGGCCCTCCACGATGAGCACATCGGGGCGGCGGACGACGACTTCCTTGCCCGGGACGATGTCATACGTCAGGTGGCTGTACCAGGGAGCCCTGACCTCCTCCGCTCCGGATTTGATCTCGCTGACGAAGCGGAGCAGTCGGCGGCGGTCGTAGGACTCAGGGAATCCCTTGCGCTCCATGAGTCCGCGCCGCTGGAGCTCGGCATTGGGGTAGAGGAACCCGTCCGTCGTGATGAGCTCGACGTTGGGGGTCCCCGGCCAGCGGCGGAGCAGCTCGCGCAGCACGCGCGCCGTCGTCGACTTGCCCACAGCCACGGACCCCGCGACACCGATGACGAAGGGGGTGCGCTCGACGTCCTCGTGGAGGAACGTGCTCGTGGCCCGATGCAGCTGCTCGGCTCCGGAGACGTAGAGGTTGAGCAGACGGGAGAGGGGGAGGTACACCTCGGCGATCTCCCGGAGGTCCAGGCGGTCGCCCGTGCCGCGGAGGCGGGCGACGTCGTCCCCGTCGAGAGGCTGCTCCAGCGAATTGGAGAGCGCTGCCCAGGATTCGCGGCTCAGCTCGACGTAGGGGGTGTAGCCGTGGCTGGGCGCGACGCGCTGGGATGAAGGGGAGGGCACTTGAGAACTCACTGTGCCATTCTGCCTTATCCCCTGTGAGGCAGAGGCGAGCGGCCCCGGGCGCGAGTCCCCAGAGATCCGAGAAAGGCTAGGATAGCCCTATGTGTGGAATCGTTGGATATGTAGGTCACGCCGGTGCAGGACAGACCGGGCCGGACTCAAAAGCTCATACGGCGCTTGACGTCATCCTGGAAGGACTTCGGCGCCTCGAATATCGCGGATATGACTCCGCTGGCATTGCAGTTCTGGCCGACGGCCGGATCGACAGCCGCAAGAAGGCCGGCAAGCTGACGAACCTCGAGCAGGAGCTGGCGGCGGACCCGCTTCCCTCCTCGCAGACGGGCATCGGCCACACCCGCTGGGCCACCCACGGCGGTCCGACGGACCGCAATGCGCACCCCCATGTGGTCGACGGCGGAAACCTCGCCCTCATCCACAACGGCATCATCGAGAACTTCGCGGAGCACAAGGCCGCACTTGTGGCCGACGGCGTCGAGTTCCTCTCCGAGACGGACACCGAGGTGGCCGCGGCCCTCCTGGCCAAGGTCTACAACGACGAGGCCGAGGGGGACCTCACCCGCGCCATGCAGCTGACCTCCCAGCGCCTCGAAGGCGCGTTCACCCTCCTGGCCATCCACAAGGACCACCCGGACGTCGTCGTGGCCTCCCGCCGCAACTCGCCGCTCGTCGTCGGGCTCGGCGACGGGGAGAACTTCCTCGGCTCGGACGTCTCCGGCTTCATCGACTTCACCCGCCGCGCGGTGGAGCTCGCTCAGGACCAGGTCGTCACGATCACCCCCGACTCCTTCGCCATCACGGACTTCTTCGGCAACCCCGCCGAGGGCAAGGAGTTCACGGTCGACTGGGACGCCGCTGCGGCGGAGAAGGACGGCTACCCTTCCTTCATGCAGAAGGAGATCCACGACCAGCCTGAGGCCGTGCTCCAGACGCTTCTCGGCCGTTCCGATATTGACGGGCGTCTGACGCTCGACGAGATGCGGATCGACCCGGAAGAGCTCAAGAAGGTCGACAAGATCATCGTCCTCGCCTGCGGCACCTCCGCCTACGCGGGCCACGTGGCCAAGTACGCGATCGAGACCTGGTGCCGGATCCCCACCGAGGTGGAGCTCGCCCACGAGTTCCGCTACCGCGAGCCGATCATCACGCCGACGACCCTCGTCGTCTCCCTCTCCCAGTCTGGCGAGACGATGGACACCCTCATGGCGGTGCGCTATGCCAAGGAGCAGGGCGCCCGCACGATGGCCATCTGCAACACGAACGGGTCCACGATTCCGCGCGAGTCCGACGCGGTCCTCTACACCCACGCGGGCCCGGAGATCGCCGTCGCCTCGACGAAGGCCTTCCTGGCCCAGATCGTGGCCGCCTACCTCCTGGGCCTCTACCTCGCCCAGCTGCGGGGCAACAAGTTCCAGGGCGAGATCAAGGACATCCTGGCCGACCTCGGCAAGATCCCGGCCAAGATCCAGACCGTCCTCGACAACGCCGAGCAGATCCAGGCCCTGGCTCGCGAGATGAAGGACACCCAGTCGGTGCTCTTCCTCGGGCGCCACGTCGGCTTCCCCGTGGCCCTCGAGGGCGCGCTCAAGCTCAAGGAGATCGCCTACATCCATGCAGAGGGCTTCGCCGCAGGCGAGCTCAAGCACGGCCCGATCGCGCTCATCGAGGAGGGCCAGGTCGTCTTCATCGTCGTCCCGTCCCCCCGCGGCCGCGACTCCCTCCACTCGAAGGTCGTCTCGAACATCCAGGAAGTCCGCGCTCGCGGTGCCCGGACGTTCGTCATCGCCGAAGAGGGCGACGAGGCTGTCAAGGCCTACGCCGAGCAGGTCTTCTACATCCCTGAGACCCAGCCTCTGCTCGCCCCGCTCCTGACCACCGTCCCGCTCCAGCTCTTCGCAGCAGAGCTCGCGGCGGCCAAGGGGTACGACGTCGACCAGCCGCGCAACCTGGCGAAGTCCGTCACCGTCGAGTAGCAGGCCAGAGGCCGCCTGAGCGGCTCACGCGACACAAAGCCCCGTCCCTGGTTTCAGGGGCGGGGCTTTGTCGGAAGAGCGGGCCGCATTGAAAGGAGAAGACCGTGATCGTCGGCATAGGGATTGATGTTGTCAATATCCACCGGTTCGCAGGGCAGCTGGAGCGGGCTCCGCGCCTCGCGGAGCGGCTCTTCACACCTCGGGAGAGCGCGGGGCTGAGCACAGTCTCCCTGGCCGCACGGTTTGCGGCTAAGGAGGCTCTGGCGAAAGCGCTCGGAGCGCCGGGGAATCTTCGATGGCACGATGCAGAGGTTGTGGGGGGACGAGGAACGCCGCCCACCCTCAGGCTCACGGGAACGTGTGCTGAGCGTGCGGCGGCGTTGGGGGCCTTGCGGTGGCATCTCTCGCTGACTCACGATGAGCCTGTGGCTCAGGCGATCGTCATCTTGGAGAGCTGAAGAGCAACCAGTGTTCTAGTATGCGCCTTCAGGGGAGAAGACAGCACGGAAGGTCTTCGCAAGAATCAGGATGTCCTGTGAAAGGGACCAGTTCTCCACGTAGTAGAGGTCCAAGCGGACCGAGTCATCCCAGGAAAGATTCGACCGTCCGTGAACCTGCCACAGGCCCGTGATTCCTGGCTGAACCAGGAGGCGGCGGCTCGCCTGGTCGTCATACATTCCGACTTCCCGGCTGACGTGAGGTCGGGGTCCGACGAGGCTCATTTCCCCCTTCAGGACATTGTAGAGCTGGGGCAGCTCGTCAATAGAGTACTTTCTGATGAACCGTCCAAATCTGGTGATCCGCGGGTCGTCTTTGAGTTTGAACTGAACTTCGTTTCCTGCAGAGTTGTCTGGCTTGAGATCCTTCATGCGCTCTTCAGCGTCAGTAACCATGGAGCGGAATTTGTGCATCTTGAACGTTTTGCCGTTCTTTCCGATCCTTTCGTGGTTGAAGAAGATCGGCCCCTTCGAGTCAACCCGAACTCCAATGGCCGTGGCGATGAGAACGGGGGAGAGGACCGTGATGGCGAGAAGGGAGACGACGATGTCCAGGCTTCGCTTCAGCAGGGAGTTGATGCCGCTGAGCCGGGGGGTTGACACGTGGATGAGGGGAAGTCCGGCGATAGGCTGCGTGTGGATTCGGGGCCCTGCCACATCGGTCAGTGCGGGAGCCATGATGAGGCGGATCCTGCGATCCGCGAGTTCCCAGCCCAGCTTGCGAATCGCGCGGGGGCTCAGGGCCGCGCCTGAAGAGATGGCTACGGCATCGAGGTGATGCTCTTCGAGCGCGTGAATGATGTCATCGACGTCTCGGCTGGTCCCGATCACGGGAAGCGGCAGCTCCTCGCCGTTGGGGGCTGTCTTGGAATAGCCGGGAAGATAAGCCACGATCGGCTGGTAGCCCGCGCCAGGGAACCTGGACAGCGAGCGATGAAGATGGAGGACGGAGGCAGGGCCTCCCAGGAGCATGACCCGGTGGTTCAGGTGGCCGTTCTTTCGGCGGTTGATGAGCCACTTTCGCCAGAGGAAACGGGAGAACAGGAGACTTGCCAACCCTGTCGGGAGAGCAAAGGCCACATATCCTCGGGAGGTCTCAATTTGAAAGAGATATGAGACAATGGCGATGAATCCAAAGACCCAGGCGCATGCAGAGAATACGCGCTTGTACTCATCGTTTCCGTGGCCGAGGATTCGTTCTTCTCGTGACCCCCAGAGTTCCAGAAAAATCCACCAGAGAACTCCGATCACTGTGGCGGCGGTCCAATAGCTTGCATCAGTGCCCTCAAGGCGGATGTTTTCCGTCGCGGGGCCGAACCATATGAGATTTGCCGTGAGCAGGGAGGCGGCGATGACAAGAGCGTCGGTCGCTCGAAGTGCTCTTGATGATTTCAGAGAAGGGCGACGCGATGATTTCACAAAACTCATTGTTATGGGGGTAATCCTGCTAGTGGGTCAGTTTAGGGGATGGCTCAGCTCAGTGTAGAACGCCGCAATGAGCGGTTATGAAATAGAGGGAATGCCGTCTCTGGTGGCCTTGGCTGCTCGGGGAGGGCAGAGTAGGCAGTTCAGGCGTCCGGGGAGCCTCGCT
>JAGLBH010000115.1 GCA_018260285.1 Arthrobacter sp.
CGGGCAGCGCCTCGAGGTCCGCGGAGACCTGGGGGCTCTGCTCGTCGAGCACGGGCCCGGCGTCGTCGGAGCCGCCCTGTGTTCCCGAGCCGCCCTGCGTCAGAAAGTACGCGGCCTCGGTGATGGTCAGGGTGATGAGGGCCGTCTCCTCCGCCCCGACGAGCTCGGCGAAGCGCGCGAGGCTGTCAGCCGGATGGGCCTCGACGATCTGCGTCATGCGGTGGAACGAGTCCCCCTCGCTCGCGCGCTCCACGAGCGTGTAGACGCAGCCCTGCGAGGAGAGCTCCTCGGCCGCGCCCGGAGAGCGCCCCGTGAAGGAGGCGATGGGCCACTGGGGCCGCTCGGCGTCGGGCTCGGACGCCTGGGAGTACCAGACCTGGTGGGCCTTGTGGAAAGCGCCCAGCCCGCAGTGGACCTGGCGGATGGCGGCGTGGTCAGTCATGGATGCGGAAGGCCTTCCTGGGCGCCCGGTCCGTGAGCTCGACGATGAGCTCCTCCGCCCGGGACTGGGTGATGCGGTGTTCGGCGACGAGGCGAGCCAGGTATCCGGCGTCGACCCTCCGCGCCGCGTCGTGGCGCGCCGGGATGGAGCAGAACGCCCGGGTGTCGTCGATGAAGCCCGAGGACTTGGAGAAGCCCACCGTGCCGGTCGTGGCAGAGCGGAAGCGGTGCATGGCGTCCGGCTCGTCGAGGAACCACCAGGGCGCACCCACGAACACGGAGGGGTAGAAGCCCGCGAGCGGGGCGATCTCGCGGGAGAAGACGGTCTCGTCGATCGTGAAGAGCACGAGCTGGAACCGGGGGTCCGTGCCGAAGTCGCTGAGGAGCGGCTGCAGATTGCGCGTGAACTCGGTCTGGACGGGGATGTCGTGCCCCGTGTCTGCCCCGAACCGGGCGGCCGTGGGCTCGCTGTGATCCCGGTAGACGCCCGGGTGCAGGGTCATGACCAGGCCGTCCTCAAGGGCCATGCGGGCGAACTGGTAGGTCATGTTCGCCTCGAAGGCCTCGGCCTCGGCGAGGGTGGCCTCCCCCCGGCGGCCCTTCTCGAAGAGGGCGGCCGCGTCGTCGTCGTCCATGCGGAGCGTCCGGGCCGAGTAGACCCCGTGGTCCGAGGAGACGCCCCCGCGCTCCGCGAAGAAGCGGCGGCGCTCCGCGAGGGCCTCGAGGTAGCCCGCGTAGGTCAGCGGCGTGCCCGTGGCGTCCGCGAGGCGAGCGACGTTGTCCGCGAATTGGGGGTGGACGAGCTTGGCGTAGGCGTCCGGGCGGAACGTCGGCGAGACGCGGCCCGTGAAGGAGGGGTCCTCGGCGAGCTGGCGGTGCGCGGAGAGGTCGTCGAGGGGGTCGTCGGTCGTGGCGAGGAACTCGATCCCGAAGCGGTCGAAGAGGGCCCGGGGGCGGAAGTCCTCGCGAGAGAGGGTCTCTGCGAGCTGGTCGTAGAGCTCGTCGGCGTGGTCGGGGCCCAGGAGGGAGTCGTCGAGGCCGAAGACGCTGACGAGTTCCGAGCGCACCCAGTAGCCGGTGGCCGTGCCGTCGAAGAGCGGCCAGTGCTCGCAGAACAGCCGCCACACGTCCCGCGGGTCCTCGTCCGAGAACGGGCCGACGTTGAGCTTCTCGAGCGGCACCCCGGCAGAGTGCATCACACGGGTCAGGTAGTGGTCCGGGCTGATGAGCAGCGTCGCCGGGTCCGGGAAGGGGACGTTCTCCGCGAGCAGGCGGGCGTCCACGTGGCCGTGCGGCGAGACGATCGGGAGGGGCTCGGCGATCTCCACGAGGCCGCGGGCGATCCGACGGGTCTCGGGGTCCGCCGGGAGGAGGCGGTCAGGGTGCTGGGCGATAGACATGATCCTCAACTTCTGCTCTGTCCCCGGGCTCGCTGAACGGTACTCGGGGCTTTCCTACAGGGTGGGGGAAGACTGCCCCCGTGGCCAGGCGGTTGCCACTTGTTGCCATGGGACGAGGGCAGTCTTCCGGGGCGGGTCAGCCGGCGATCGCGGAACCGCGCGCCGCGCGGCGCTCCTCGATGATGCGCAGCGTCTCCTGGTGGCTCTCCTCGTTGAGCGGGTAGAAGAACATGATGAGAACGGCGACGGCGAAGATCGCCGCCGGGATGATCCCCGCCGCCGTCGCGATGCCCTGAATGGTGGCCGCCGAGGGGTGCGGGCCCTTGACGTAGCCGGCCATGCCCAGGCCGTAGGAGGCGAGGGCGGCGCCGATGGCCTGACCGCACTTGCGGGTGAAGGAGAAGGTCGCGTACGTGGCCCCCTCCGTGCGAATGCCGGTCTTCATCTCGCCGTACTCCACCGTGTCCGCCTCGAGCGCCCAGGTCATCGTGTTGAGCAGCGCCGTGCCCACGCCCATGAGGGCCAGGGAGACGATGCAGAGCGCGAAGCTGCGGAACACCGTGTAGCTCAGGGTGAGCAGGACGCCGCCGAGAATCCCGATGAACCCGCCGTACAGGAAGCTGCGCTTCTTGCCGAAGCGCCGCACGCACCAGGGCGCAAAGGGGGCGACGACGAGCACCACGCCCGACGTCGCGAGCAGCGCCACAGTGGCCAGCCACGGAGCGGACCCGCCGTTGAGGTCGGCCAGCACCGTGTTGGCCACGTAGATGGCGAGGGCGCCCATCATGCTCATGGCCGTCAGGAAGAAGAGCGCCGACCCGCAGAGCATGAGCAGCGGCCGGTTGCCCTTGAGGGTGCCCATGGCCTGCTTGAAGGTCACGCGCTCGACCTCGCGGACCACCACCTCACGGGAGGTGGCGAAGGTGGTGAAGAAGAGCACCGCGCCGAGGATGGTGAAGAGCGTGGCGGTCAGAAGGAAGGTCTGGGCCAGGTTCGGGGAGGACTTGATCTGGGGTGCCAAGAAGAGGGAGAGTATGACGATCGTGGCGCCCGAGCCGATCATGCGGGCCGAGGCCAGACGGGAGCGCCCCACCGGGTCCTGCGTCATGGCCCCGGCGAGCGAGCCGAACGGGATGTTGACGAAGGAGTACAGCAGGCCCATGAGAGCGTAGGAGATCGTGGCCCAGGCGAGCTTGGCCCCGTAGCCGTCCACGGGGATCCAGAAGCACAGGAGGTTGGAGGCGAGCAGCGGCACCGAGTACCAGAGGAGGAAGGGCCTGAATTTGCCCCATTTGGTCATGGTGCGGTCCACAATGCGCCCGGCCAGAAGGTCGGCGAGAGCGTCCCAGAGCTTCACGAAAAGGAAGATGTTTCCCGCGTGGACGGGATTGATCCCCACCACATCGGTGTAGAAGAGCAGAAGAAACAACCCGGTCATCTGAAAGGCGATGTTGCAGGCAGCGTCGCCCATTCCATAGCCGATCACGCGGGATTTCGGGAGAGCCGGCACCGTTGCCGCATTCACTCCCACAGTGGGTACAGTCATGACGCATACTCCTGACGCTGGATGAGTTCACCGCGATCGAGTGACTCTTATCACTCGATACGAGATGTGTTCATCCAATGACGGGAGAGAGTTCACCGCACAGCGGTTGCCATGAGTTGTCGCTGAAGTCTCACGGACCCTCCCGCCCGGCCGGGCGTGGCCCGGCGCCCTGCGCTCGCCTCCCGCTCTGCGAGCGCCCGCTCCCCCCTCCCAGGGGCTCGTGCCCTGTGCGTGCTTTGTTCACCCGGAGCTCCCCTCGCACTCGCCTTCACCCCCGACGCGTACTCCTTGCACCCCCGCATTTTCCAAGAACCCCCGGAATTTTCAGGGGTCTAGGGAAAATGCGGGGGTGCAGAAGTATGCACCCCGAAGAAACCGGGGGCACATCCCCCCCCTGGCCCCACAGAGAGCCACTCCACCACAGCTCTCGACGGAGTTGAGGCTCCCGGGTGAGTCGAGCAGGGCAGCTGGGAGGGGAGACCGGTTAATGAGGAAGCATCCCGCCCCCGTTAGACCCCCACATTTTCCAAGAACCCCCGGAATTTTCAGGGGTTTAGGGAAAATGCGGGGGTACAGGAGTATGCACCCCGAAGAAACCGGGGGCACAGCGTTCAACACCCCCGAGAATCCGGGGGTCCAACTAGCCCACCCCCGAGAAACCGGGGGCCCAACTAGCCCGCCCCGAAGAAATCTGGGGCGCAGCGCCGAGAGCTGATGCCTCAGGTGGATTCCCGGACGACCAGGCGGGAGGGCAGCATGATCGGCTGATCTGCCGTGGGCGTGGCGCCCTTCCGAAGGGCGATGACGTTCTGGGCCGCCGTCGCGCCGAGCATGTGGAGGGGAGACTCCACCGTGGTCAGCCTCGGCTGGATGAGGGAGCATCCCAGGGCGTTGTCGAAGCCCACCACGGCGACGTCGTCCGGCACGCGGAACCCCTCCGCGCGGAGGCCCTGCATGAACCCGAGGGCCATGAGGTCGTTGTAGGCGATGACGGCCTCGCAGCGCCGCTCCCTCCAGAGGGCCACTGCCGACGCCCCGCCCGCCAGGTTCGGGCTGATCGAGGGAGTGCGGTGAATGGGGATGCCCAGGTCGTGCGCCGCGTCCATGGCGCCCCGCCAGCGCATGCCTCCCGCCCACGAGGCCTCCGGCCCCGAGAGAAACAGGATCGACCGGTATCCCCTCTCCTTGAGATGGCTCACCGCCTGTTCCATCCCCCGGCGGTTGTCGGGGATGACGGAGCTGACGCCGCGGACCGTCCTGTTCATGACCACTGTGGCCTTGCGCTTGGCGACCATGCGGAGGGCCGCGTCCGACATGCGCGGGCTTGCCAGGATGAGACCGTCCACGAGGGGGATGGCTCGGTCGAGGGCCTCACGCTCTTTGGCCTCGCTCTCCTGGGCGTTGGCCAGCAGGAGGGTGTAGCCGCGCTGGGCTGCAGCCTCCTCCGCACCGGCGATCATGTCGAAGTACGCCGGATTGGCGATGTCCGAGACGATGAGCGCAATGATCCGGCTCGTCTGCTGGGCGGTCCGCTTGATGTGCTCGCTCCGGTAGCCCAGCGTCTCGGCGGCCTCGCGAATGCGCTCCGCCGTGGAGAAGGCCACACGCCCCGGCTTGGACAGCGCGCGCGAGACCGTCGACGCGGAGACGCCTGCAAGTGCGGCCACGTCGTAGATCGTGGCCGCCTTCGGCGCCGGATCTGGGCGCAGAGGGTCCTGCGTCCTGGGATGCTCATCCGGATTCATGTGACCATTATCAACCCCAGGTCAGCCGACGAGAACGACGTCCAGCGTCCTCGGCCCGTGCACGCCCTCGACGCGCTCCAGCTCGATGTCGCTCGTGGCGCTCGGCCCCGAGATCCACGTCAGGGGGCGCGTCGGGTCCAGAAGCGCGAGCGTCTCCGGCAGCAGGCCCCGAACCCTGTCCATGCGCACGATGACCACGTGGTGGTCCGGCACGAGCGTGATCGCCCGGCGGCCCTGGTCCACCGACCCGTCGAGGAAGATCGTGCCCGTCTCCGCGCAGGCCGTCGCGGACTCGGTGACCACGGCGCTCGTCGCGTCGAGCTCCGCCACGCTGAGCGGCGCCTCGGGCGAATCCCGCACGATCTCCCCGGCGACGGCGGCCGTCACCGACGCGGGGAGCCCCGAGGGCACCACCACGCGCCGGGCGTCCGCGAGACACCGGGCGACGACGGAGGGCACGTCGTCGTCGCCCGCAGCGGGAACGACGTTCGCCTTGTAGTCCACGAGCCGGTCGA
>JAGLBH010000116.1:0-5355 GCA_018260285.1 Arthrobacter sp.
CATCGACACGAAGGCGCCGCACCGGCTCGCGGACGGCCAGTACGCGGCCCGGCGCGCTGCGACGGAGCAGGCGGCGGAGCTTCTCGGGGTGTCCTCGCTCCGAGAGCTCCTGGGCGCTCAGCCCACAGCCGAGGAGGCGTCTGCCGCGCTGGCCCGCTGGGACGCGCTCGCGCTCACCGAGGACGCCCTCGGCACGGACCCCGCCGTGCTCCGGCGCAGGCTGAGGCACTGCGTCACGGAGATGGCCCGGGTTCAGCAGATGCAGGACCTCATGACGGCCGGCGAGGTGGACTGGGAGGCCGCCGGCAGGCTCATCAGCCAGACGCATGCCTCGCTCCGGGACGACTTCGAGGTGACCGTGCCCGAGCTGGATACGGCCGCCGAGACGGCTGAGGCCGCCGGGGCCCTGGGCGCGCGAATGGTCGGGGGCGGCTTCGGCGGGTCCGTCATGGCGCTGGTCCGCGCGGAGTGCGTGGAGGAGGTGGCGGAGGCCGTGGCCCGCTCGTTCGCCTCGAAGGGGTTCAATGCCCCCGAGTTCCTCCTCGCCGTCCCCTCGGAGAAGGGCCGGGCGGTCTGAGACTGCGGGAGGCCACGGCCCCAGGCGTCCAGGAGGGCTAGAGCGCTCCCCGCACGTACTGGGCCGACAGGTTGATGATGAGACCGGTCACGACGACGATCATGACGACCCGCACGAAGCCCGACCCGCGGTTCAGGGCCGTCCTCGCGCCGAGGGCGGCCCCGGTCATATTCCCCGCTGCGAGGGTCAGGCCGATCCCCCAGTGGACATAGCCGCTCGGGATGAAGAAGGCGAGTGCCGCGACGTTCGTGCACCAGTTGAGGATCTTCGCGCGGGCGCTCGCGTTGAGGAACGAGTATCCGAGCCAGCCCACGAGGCCCATGACGAAGAACGACCCCGTGCCCGGGCCCAGAACCCCGTCGTAGAACCCCACGCCTGCAGACAAGAGGACGCCCCGGCTGAGGTGTGCCCGCCCGGAGTGCTTGAGCAGCTCGGTTGTCCCGAGGGACGGCTTGACGATCGTGATGAGGAGAACGATCGTGAGCGCCGCGATGATGACGGGCGTGAACACCTGCTTGGGCAGCTGAGCGGCCACGAGGGCGCCTCCCAGGGATCCGGCGAGGGCCGCGATGCCCATGGGGATGATCTGCCGGGGCTCAGGCCGGATGCGCCGCGCATAGGCCAGGGCGCTGACCGTCGTCCCGAAGACGCTGCCGAGCTTGTTCGTCGCCACCGCCTGGATCGCAGAGAGGCCAGGGACGGAGAGAACGATCGGGAGCTGGATGAGACCGCCCCCGCCGACGACGGCGTCCACCCAGCCCGCGGCCATCCCGCCGGCGAAGATCGCAAGGAGCAGCCACGGGCTGAGGTCCCCCATGGGGATCAGGCGCTGGCGAGGAGGGCGCGCACGGCGCCCTCGACCTCGTCGAGCTGAACCTCGGTGCGCTCGCCGCTGCGGCGGTCCTTGACCTCCACGCGGCCCTCGCCGAAGGAGCGGCCGACGACGACGATGACCGGCATGCCGAGCAGCTCGGCGTCGCCGAACTTCACGCCCGGGGAGACCTTGGGCCGGTCGTCGAGGAGGACGGTCAGCCCGGCCTTCTCGAGCTCGTCGGCGAGCGTCGCGGCACCCTCAAGGATCTCGGCCTGCTTGCCCGCGGCCACGATGTGCACCTGGGCCGGGGCGAGGTGAGCGGGCCAGATGAGACCCTTCTCGTCGTGGCTCTGCTCGGCGATGGCCGCGAGCGCGCGGGTCACGCCGATGCCGTAGGAGCCCATCGTCACGGTGACGAGCTTGCCGTTCTCGTCGAGGACCTTGAGGCCCAGGGACTCCGCGTACTTCGTGCCGAGCTGGAAGATGTGGCCCATCTCCATGCCGCGCGCGATCTCGAGGGGACCGGAGCCGTCCGGGGCTGGATCGCCCGCAAGGACCTGGGCGCACTCGACGAAGCCGTCAGCGGCGAAGTCGCGCCCGGCGACGAGGCCGATGACGTGCTTGTTCTTGGCGTTGGCGCCCGTCACCCAGACGGTGCCCTCCACGACGCGCGGGTCGAGGAAGTACGGCAGGCCCGTGGAGCCCTTCTCGCCGAGCACGGGGGCGTCCAGGCTCTCGCCCGGGCCGATGTAGCCCTTGACGAGTCCGGGGTGCTTCTTGAGGTCGTCCTCGGTGGCCGGCTCGACGTCCGGCTCCCCGCCGATCCCCAGGGCCGCGCCGATGTTCGCCTCGACGCGCTTGAGGTCCACCTCGCGGTTGCCCGGCAGGCCGACGACGACGATGCGCCGCTCGCCGTCCGCGCCCGTCACGGCGAGGACCACGTTCTTCAGGGTGTCGGCGGCGGTCCACTCGCGCGCCTGCTGCGGGTAGTCGGCGTTGACGAAGTCCACGAGCGCGGTGATCGTCGTGGAGTCGGGGGTGTCCACGACGGCGGCCGGCGGCGCGTTCGTGTAGTCCAGCGGCTCGGGCACCACGGTGGAGACGGCCTCGACGTTGGCCGCGTACCCGCCGGGCGAGCGGACGAAGGTGTCCTCCCCCGCCTCGGAGGGGTGGAGGAACTCCTCGGACTTCGAGCCGCCCATCGCGCCTGCCGTGGCGAACACGGGGAGGACCTCGAGGCCGAGGCGCTCGAAGATCTTGATGTAGGCCTCGCGGTGAGCCGCATAGGCGGCGTCGAGCCCCTCGGCGCTGATGTCGAAGGAGTAGGAGTCCTTCATCGTGAACTCGCGGCCCCGGAGGAGCCCAGCACGGGGGCGAGCCTCATCGCGGTACTTCGTCTGGATCTGGTACAGGTAGACCGGCAGATCCTTGTAGGAGCTGTAGAGGTCCTTGACGAGGAGTGTGAACATCTCCTCGTGGGTGGGGGCCAGCAGGTAGTCCGCCCCCTTGCGATCCTGGAGGCGGAAGAGGTTGTCCCCGTACTCCTCCCAGCGGCCCGTGGCCTCGTAGGGCTCGCGCGGCAGCAGGGCCGGGAAGTGCACCTCCTGGGCGCCGATCTCGTTCATGCCCTCGCGGACGATCTCCTCGATCTTCCGCAGCACGGACAGGCCGAGCGGCAGCCACGAGTACACACCGGGGGCAGCACGGCGGATGTACCCCGCGCGCACGAGGAGCTTGTGGCTCATCACCTCGGCGTCCACGGGGTCCTCGCGCAGAGTGCGCAGGAACAGATGGGACATCTTCACGACCACGGGGAAACCTTTTTCTCACGGGAAATCTGGGATGGACCGCTGCACGGGACAGCTCTACTCAAGATAGCAAACAGGCGGAAATCACCGGCCGGTCAGAGCATGACGGTGGCGTACGTCCCCACCTGCTGGAACCCGGCGCGCGCGTAGGCCGCCAGCGCCGGGTAGTTGTACCCGTTGACGTAGAGGGAGACCGTGCGGCTGCGCTCCAGACCGGCGGCTGCGAGGGACCTCATGTACCCGGCTGCGAGCCCGCGCCCCCGGAGATCGGGGTTGAGCCAGACCCCCTGGATCGCCGCCGTCTCCTCCGACACCGAGGAGAACTCGGCTTTGAAGAGGACGACGCCGTCCGCCACGTGGGAGTAGGAGTCCCCCGCCGTGACGAGCTGCTTCACGCGGGCCCGGTAGGCCTCGGCGTCCGGAACGTACGGGCGGCCGCGGCGCTGGCTGGGCTCCACCGGCGAGAAGCCGACTTCCTCCGTGAACATGGCCACGCACGCGGGGAACAGCAGCTCCCAGTCACGGGAGGGGGTGCGGGTCAGGGGCAGCGGCTCCGGGGCGAAGGGCGTGTGCTCCGCGAAGCGCTGCGCGTCCATCGCCAGGAGCGGCTGGTGCGGCCGCGTCTCGTGGGCGGTGATCCCCCGCCGCGCGAACTCCGCCCAGACGGCCTTGACCGGACCCGCGGGCCCGTAGACGGAGGCCGGCTGGTGGGAGCGCTCGTCGTAGAGCCGGTCCACGAGCTGCGCGGCTGCCCCCGGGCAGCGGTCCCAGGAGCCGTGGGGCACCAGGTTGACGCCCATGTAGGCCACGCCGGTCAGCCCGGGCTCGAACAGCCCGTAGAACCGCCCGTTCATGCGGGAGCGGCCCGCGTGCCCCACCACGGTCAGGCGCTCCCGGAGAAACGCGGCCCCGATGGGGTCCCCCGCGAGGTACTCGGAGAGCGCCTGGGTGTCAGAGCGGTCCAGCTCCCGCACGTCCGCAGGGGGACGAAGGAGAGCTGGACCGCGACGGAAGAGGGCGATCAGCTGACCGAGACGCTCGGGGCGCCTTCGGGGGCGTCCTCGCCCATCTCCTCTGCGAGGCGCATGGCCTCCTCGATGAGGGTCTCCACGATCTGGTCCTCGGGCACGGTCTTGATGACCTCGCCCTTGACGAAGATCTGGCCCTTGCCATTGCCGGAGGCGACGCCGAGATCCGCCTCGCGGGCCTCACCCGGCCCGTTGACGACGCAGCCCATGACGGCCACGCGGAGGGGCACCTCCATGCCCTCGAGCCCGGCGGTGACCTGCTCAGCGAGCGTGTACACGTCCACCTGGGCGCGACCGCAGGAGGGGCAGGAGACGATCTCGAGCTTGCGCTCGCGGAGGTTGAGCGACTGCAGGATCTGCAGTCCCACCTTGACCTCCTCTGCGGGAGGGGCGGAGAGGGACACGCGGATCGTGTCGCCGATGCCCTGGGAGAGGAGGGCGCCGAAGGCCGTCGCGGACTTGATGGTGCCCTGGAACGCCGGGCCGGCCTCCGTCACGCCGAGGTGGAGGGGCCAGTCGCCGCGCTCTGCGAGGAGCTCGTAGGCGCGGACCATGACCACCGGGTCGTTGTGCTTGACGGAGATCTTGAAGTCGTGGAAGTCGTGCTCCTCGAAGAGGGAGGCCTCCCACACGGCGGACTCCACAAGGGCCTCCGGCGTGGCCTTGCCGTACTTGTCCATGATCCGCTTGTCGAGGGAGCCCGCGTTGACGCCGATGCGGATCGAGACGCCCGCGTCCTTGGCCTCTTTGGCGATCTGGGCCACCTGGTCGTCGAACTTGCGGATGTTGCCCGGGTTCACGCGCACGGCGGCACAGCCGGCGTCGATCGCGGCGAAGACGTACTTCGGCTGGAAGTGGATGTCCGCGATGACGGGGATCTGGGACTTCTTCGCGATGATCGGCAGAGCGTCCGCGTCGTCCTGCGACGGGCAGGCCACGCGCACGATGTCGCAGCCGGAGGCCGTGAGCTCGGCGATCTGCTGGAGGGTCGCGTTGATGTCCGTCGTCGGGGTCGTCGTCATGGACTGGACGCTGACCTGGGACTCGCTGCCCACGCCCACGCTGCCCACCTTGATCTGGCGGGTCTTGCGCCGGGGCGCGAGAACGGGGGGCGGAGCAGCGGGCATG
>JAGLBH010000116.1:5365-5627 GCA_018260285.1 Arthrobacter sp.
CAGCCTAGTCGCTGGGCCTGGGGGTCAGTTGAGAGTCACCGGATGGACGAGGTCCACGAAGATGAGCAGCACGCTCATGAGGGCGAAGACCCCGAAGACGTCGGCGGAGAGAGGGGCCAGGCGCGCGGTGTCGAAGGGGGCCGGTTCAGGGCGCCCGCGCAGGCGCGCCCACGCCTTCCGCACTCCGTCCCAGAGGGCGGCGGCCACGTTCCCGCCGTCGAGCGGGGTGAGCGGAATGAGGTTGAAAACGAAGAGCGCGATG
>JAGLBH010000117.1 GCA_018260285.1 Arthrobacter sp.
CGCTGGGGCGTGGCCGGGGAGTTCGGCCACCAGATTCTCGTCCCCAAGGGCCATCGCTGCGAATGCGGCAACCGCGGATGCTGGGAGCAGTACGCCTCCGGAAACGCCCTGGGGAGGCTGGGGCGCGAAATGGCGGAGGCCAACGCGCCCTTCGCGCAGCCACTCATCGAGGCGGCCCGGGAGGCGGACCGCTCCGTGGACGGAACCCTCGTCACCCAGCTCGCCCTGGCCGGGGATCCCATGTGCCGGGAGCTGCTTGAGGAAGTGGGGGAATGGCTGGGCATCGGGCTCGCGAATCTCTGCGCCGCCCTGGATCCCGGCAGATTCGTCATCGGCGGCGGCCTCTCCGCCGCAGGCGATCTCCTCCTGGAGCCTGCTCGGGACGCCCTCGCCAAGAACCTCACCGGCCGCGGGTTCCGACCGGTGGCCGAGGTGGCCCGGGCGCAGCTGGGAGCCGACGCAGGCCTTGTCGGGGCAGCGGAGTCAGCTCGCGCTGCGGCCGTCTCCCAGGGCTAGCGGCAGAGACGGCTCCGGTCAGGCCTCTGACTCGCTGCGGGCCTTGACGAACGCGATGCTCGAGGCGAAGATCTGCTCGGCGTCGTGGTCCATCGTGGCCACGTGGAACGAGCGGGCGAGCCGCTCCACCGTGAGGCGATCCTCCGGCACCCCTGTCCGCAGCGCGGCGAGCGAGGCGGGGGAGACCACCGAGTCCCGGTCGGAGATGAGGGCCAGCACGTCGCACGCGATGCTCGGCAGCAGGTCCCGCGTGCTCTTGAACAGCCGCCACAGGTGCGCCACCGAGGCCACGGGCGTGCGGTCATAGCCGCGCTCGGTCACGCCCTCCTTGGCGATGTTGTCCCCGATCGAGGGCACGAACTTCATGACGTGTCTCAGCACGGGAGCCAGCGCGGCGATCTTCTGGTCCACGACGAGCCCGGGGTTCACGACGACGACGCCGGCCGGCCTCTTCCGCGCGGCCAGGTTGAGCGCCAGAGCCCCGCCCATGGACAGGCCTGCGATGAAGACGCGATCGCAGTGGGCGTCCAGCTCGTCATAGGCGGCGTCGGCCGCTGAGATCCACTGCTCGCGAGTGCTGAGCGCCATGTCCTCCGGGGTGGTCCCGTGCCCGGGGAGGAGCGGCAGGCGCACGCTGTACCCGGCGTCTGCGAAGACCCGTGCCCAGCGGGCCATGGAGGTGGGCGATCCCGTGAACCCGTGGAGCAGCAGAACCCCGACGCGCTGGCCTGCGGGCGCCTGGGAGTCGGCGGCGTAGGCGGCGAACGCCTCGTCCGAGGTTTCGTCCAAAGATGCGGCCAGCGGCCCGAAAGGGTAGGTCATGGGCAAATTTTTGCACGAAAACTCTCTAGGATGAAAGAACATCGTCTGCGCCCTGTGATCGTGCTCCGTGATCGCCGAAAGCGCCCGCCCCTCAAAGGAGAGCCGTGTTCTACTGGTTCATGAAGTCCATCGTTCTCGGACCCGCCATCAAGGCGGTCTTCCGCCCGTGGGTCAAGGGCCTGCAGAACGTGCCCGAGACCGGCGGCGCGATCCTGGTCTCCAACCACCTCAGCTTCTCTGACTCCATCTTTCTGCCGCTCGCTGTTCCCCGCCCCGTCTCCTTCCTCGCGAAGAGCGAGTACTTCTCCGGCACGGGCCTCAAGGGCCAGCTGACGAAGAAGTTCTTTCAGGCTTCGCACCAGATTCCCATGGACCGCTCCGGCGGTGCGGCATCCCTCAAGTCCCTCGAGGCGGGCATCCGAACTCTCAAGGAGGGAAGGCTGCTCGGCATCTACCCCGAGGGCACTCGCAGCCCGGACGGGAAGCTGTACAAGGGCAAGATCGGCGTCGCGAAACTCGCTCTCGAGGCAGGTGTCCCCGTGGTGCCCGTCGCGATGATCGGCACGGACAAGGTCCAGCCCATCGGCAAGAAGATCCCGAACATCCGCCGCGTGGGCCTCATCTTCGGCGAGCCGATGGACTTCTCCCGCTACGCAGGCCAGAAAGAGGACCATGCCACACTCCGCAAGATCACGGACGAGATCATGGCAGAGCTCATGCGACTCTCCGGCCAGGAGTACGTGGACGTGTACGGAGCGCAGGTGAAAGCCCAGAATGTTCAGCAGAAGCTGGAGAACATCGCGAGGAGGCTCAATCTGTCTCACATGGCGGAAAACGAGTCCGTCTCGGGCGAGCAGGTCGAGGGGAAAGGCCCTCAGCGGATAGCCTGAGAGGGTGAACCAGGGCAAAAACACTTCAGAAATCAATTCGCACACCTACGTCCAGGCTGGCTCATCCCAGCCGGGCACGGCGGGTCACCCGGGGCTGGACGCATGGCGGCAGAAGCCCATCAAGCAGCAGCCCGGGTGGGAGAACCATCCTGACTTTGCCTCTTCGGTCGAGAAGCTCTCCTCCCTTCCGCCGCTCGTGTTCGCGGGTGAGGTGGACATCCTGCGCGAGCGCCTGGCCGCTGCTGCGAAAGGCGAGGCCTTCCTGCTCCAGGGAGGCGACTGCGCCGAGACGTTCGCAGACTCCACGGCTGACCGCATCTCTGCCAAAGTTCGCACGCTGCTTCAGATGGCCGTCGTCCTGACCTATGGCGCGTCGGTGCCCGTCATCAAGATGGGCCGCATGGCGGGGCAGTTCGCCAAGCCGCGCTCCTCCTCGGAGGAGACGCGCGGGGGAGTCACCCTTCCCGCCTTCCGCGGGGACATTGTCAACGGATTCGACTTCACGCCGGAGGCCCGCGAGCCAGACCCCAAGCGGATGCTCCAGGCGTACCACACGTCGGCCTCCACCCTGAACCTCATCCGGGCGTTCACGACGGGCGGCTTCGCGGACCTTCGGGCCGTCTACCAGTGGAACCGCGGGTTCACGGCCAACCCCGCGAACGCCCGCTACGAGTCCACCGCCGCCCAGATCGAGCGCGCCGTGAACTTCATGGAGGCCTGCGGAACGGACTTCGAGGCGCTCAAGCGCGTCGAGTTCTTCGCAAGCCACGAGGCGCTCCTCCTCGAGTACGAGCACGCGCTGACGCGCCTGGACTCCCGCACCTCGCTGCCCTACGCCACGAGCGGTCACTTCATCTGGATCGGGGAGCGCACGCGCGAGATCGACGGGGCCCACGTGGAGTTCTTCTCCGCGGTCCGCAACCCGATCGGCGTGAAGCTCGGCCCCACGACGACGGCGCAGGAGGTCACGGACCTCATCGAGAAGCTGGACCCCCGCCGCGAGCCGGGCCGTCTGACCTTCATCAGCCGCATGGGCGCAGGCAAGATCCGGGAGAACCTGCCCCGTCTCATCGAGGCCGCCCAGGCTGCGGGCGCCCAGCCCCTCTGGATCACCGACCCGATGCACGGCAACACGGTGACGAGCGCCAATGGGTACAAGACGCGCAACTTCACGGATGTCGTGGACGAGGTCATGGGCTTCTTCGAGGTTCACCAGGCGCTGGGCACCGTTCCCGGCGGCATCCACGTGGAGATGACGGGAGACGACGTCGCGGAGTGCCTCGGCGGAGCGGACCCCATCGACGAGGCTGCCTTCGAGGACCGGTACGAGTCGCTCTGCGACCCGCGCCTGAACCACATGCAGTCCCTGGAACTGGCGTTCCTCGTGGCAGAGCAGCTCACCAAGCGCTGACTCTTCACACTTCAGCGCTCACGCCTGAACGGGGGGGACGGCTGAAGTGTGAAGCCTCAGGGGAAGAAGGGGAACGGCATCCCTGTGAGGAAGAGCGTCACCCCCAGCGAGATCACGGCCAGGCACATCATGAGGGCGATGATCGCCGTGAGCGTGCTGTTCCCCGAGCGGCGAACGGATCGAAGGGGCTGACGTGCTGATCGATTCTGCGCGCGGCGCTCTCTGCGGCTGAGACTGCTCGAACCGCTGGGGACAGCCGCGGGGAAACCCTCTCCGGCGGGATGGGGGGTCAGCGGAAGTGCTTCTGAGGAGGTCTCGTCCTCGTCCTCCTCTGCGACCTCCAGGACGAGGGGCGAGCGCTGCGCAGGGGGCTGCGCCTGCCGGGGTGCTGCCGTCGCAGACACACCCAGCGCCTGGGTGGGCTCAGACTGTGAGGGAAGGGGCACCGTGCCCAGCGCCTGGGTGGCCTGCGCTGAACCGCCGAGCGCGTGCGCAGGATGCTCGCGCGATCCCAGCGCCTGTGTCGGCAGCTCTTCAGGGGGCAGCGCTCGTGTGATGCCGTCGTCGTCCGCAAAGACCTGCCCGGAGGCCGAGGCGAGGGTGCGGGTGGCGGGCTGGTCGCCCGAAGAGGGAAGGGCGAGCGCCTGGGTGGCGTGGTCGTCTGTGTCGGCCGAGGCCCCGACCGCTCCCACGAACGGCGGGCGGCTGGGGCGCGGCGGCTGGACGGGATCCGGGGGCAGGATCGAGAGGATGTGGTCGATCTCCGGCAGGATGTCCTGGGCCGTCTGCGGCCGCTCGTCGGGCTCGCGCGCGCAGCACCACTGGACGAGTGAGTCCACTTCCGCGTGCACCCGAGGCTCGCGCGACGACGGTGGCGGCACGTCCCGGTGCACATGCGCATATGCCACGTTGATGGGGTTGGCCCCTGTGAAGGGCGGCGCCCCCGTGACCAGCTCGAAGAGCAGGATGCCCGCGGAGTAGATGTCGCTGCGGCTGTCGCTTGCCGCATCGGAGATGACCTCCGGCGCCACGTATCGGGCGGTGCCCATGATGGTGGCCGTGGTCCGGGCCTCAGCGACAGCCCGGGCGAGCCCGAAGTCCGTGAGCTTGGCATGGCCGCGGTCCGTGACGAGCACGTTGTCTGGCTTGACGTCCCGGTGGATGATTCCGGCCTCGTGCGCGTGCCCCAGGGCCTCGATGAGCTGACGCCAGAGGAGCAGAGCCGCCCGGTTGGGCAGAGGAGCCTCATCGCGGATCAGCTGGCGGAGAGTGCGTCCCGGGACGAACTCGAAGACGATGTAGGGCAGCGACTGCTCGTCGCTGCGATCCAGAACATGGACGATGTTCGGATGGGCCAGCCGCGCCGAGGCGCGTGCTTCCGTGGAGAAGCGGCGGATGAAGGACTCGTCCGAGCCGAGAGAGGGGGAGATCACCTTGACCGCCACGTCCCGGTCCAGCCGAGCGTCATGGGCAAGATACACGGTGGACATGCCGCCGACGCCGAGGACCGGTCCAACGCTGTACCGTCCGTCGATCACGGTGCCGCTGAGTCTGCGTTCGTCTGTCATGGGACCTTCCGTTAAATCACCGAAGCCCGAGCCGAGAGGCCCGGGCTTCGACGACAAGCTGATTACGCTGCGAAACGGGCGTAGCGCGCCTTGACCGAAGCCACGTAGTTCTGCGTTTCAGCGTACATGCCGTAGAGCTTCACCGAGCCGAGGCCCTGGTAGTAGCCGGCAATGGCCTCGTCCACCGAGCTTGAGTTCTGAACAAGGTAGCGGATCATGACCACGCCTGCGGTGATGTTGTCCTCAGTGTTGTACAGGTTGAGCTGGCGACCGGCCAGTGAGGAGACCCACTGCTGGTTCGCGGGCATGACCTGCATGACGCCGAGGGCGCCGGCGCTGGAGACGACGCCCGGCTGGAAGCCGGACTCCTGCTCAGCGAAGGCGAGCGCGAGGGCCGGGTCCA
>JAGLBH010000118.1:0-2514 GCA_018260285.1 Arthrobacter sp.
AAGCGGGGCTGAGGCCTATGCCTCGGCGTACCCCAGCCGCACCCGGTCCTCGGGCATCTCGAACCGGTCGGCCGGGACCATGAGGGCCCCGCCGGCGGTGCGCACGGAGACGGGCCGGCCGTCGTCGTCGAACTCGAAGCGCGAGGTCTCCCCGTGCGCCGCGAACCCGTACGGATCCCGCATGCGCAATGTCTGGGCGTCCACGTACTCCCAGGGCTGGGCCTTGGGGTCGGCATAGTACCCGAGCTCGAAGTCGTAGACGTTCTCCCCCAGGTACGCGTAGCGGGTGCGGCCCCAGAGGTTCTGGAAGGTGGCGTCGAACCGGCGGCGGTGCGCGCGCTTCACGCCCTTGAGCGAGGGGTCCGCCGGCTTGAGCGCCAGCTCCGCGAGCGCGAAGAGGGTCCGCCCGAACTCGGCGGCCGGGCCGTCGATCGCCGTCGTGATGACGGAGAGGACGACGCCGGTGCCCTGCACGCCCCACGTGCGCGAGATGAAGCCCGGGTATCCGCCGGAGTGGCCGAACGTCGGCTGGCCCGCCACCTCCTCCCACATGAAGCCGAGCCCGTAGCCCCGGCCCTCGAGGGTGTTGACGGGACGCTGGGCGAGCCGCTTGGAGTCGTCCGTCAGGAGCTTCTTGGTGCGCTTGCGCGGGAAGGCCCCGGGCTGCCCCGTCTCCGTGAGGAGGTGGGCGGAGAAGTAGCGGCAGAGGTCCCGCGCGGTGGAGTAGAAGCCGGTGGCGGCGACCATGCCGCGGGAGTTGACGTGGTCGATCGGCAGCCGCCGGAAGGGATCCGCCGGGTTCATGCCGCGGGCCGTGTAGCCGGTGGCGAGCTCGCCGGCCCGCTCGTCCATCTCGGGGCCCGTGTTCTTGAGGCCGAGCGGGGCGATGATGCGGGCTCGGACGTAGTCCTCGTAGGACTGCCCGGAGGCCTCCTCGACGATGTACCCCAGGAGCGAATAGCCCACGTTCGTGTACTTCATGCGCTCGTTGCGGCGGATCACGTGCCCGCTCTTGGCGGCCTCCAGCACCTCGTCCCGGGTGGGGAAGGGCCGGGCCAGAGACCAGAAGTCCGAGTCGAGGCTGTCCCGGTTCACGCCCGCCGAGTGGGAGAGCAGCTCGGAGACGGTCGCCTCCCCCAGGGGCGCGCCCGTGAGGGCGGGGAGCCAGCGGGACACGCGGTCGTCCAGCCGCAGGGCGCCGCTCTCCATGAGCTGCAGGATGGCCGTCGCCGTGAAGGTCTTGGAGTGGGAGGCCACGCGCATGAGCGTGTCGGGGGTGATGCCCTCGCCCCAGGCGATGTCCGCGACGCGGCGGCCGTCCACGCTCACCGACGCCTGGAAGCCGGGCAGGCCCTGGTTGACGGCGATGGCCCCGAGGAGCTCCTCGCCCACGCGGAAGGCCTCTTTCCAGGCGGCGATCTGGGGGTTGGCGGATGCGGTCATGGGAGCCTCCTGGGCAGCGGTGCCGAAATTGTCCAGTAAGTGTTTCATAGACGAACTGCGCGGACAACACATAGGCTTGGGGGATGGATACACAGCAGTCCGCCGCGGCAGCCATGATCGCCGCCGGCTCCTCCCGCCCAGCCCCCCAGGCCCGCCGGTCCCCCGTGGATCGCACCCGCCACGGAGACACGTTCACAGACCAGTACGAGTGGCTCCGCGCCAAGGACTCGGCGGAGGTCATCGAGCACCTCACCGCGGAGAACGCCTACACGGACGCCGTCGCCGAGCCCCTCGAGGGCCTGCGAACGCGCATCTTCGAGGAGATCAAGGCCCGCACCCAGGAGACCGACCTTTCCGTGCCGCACCGCCGGGACAGCTTCTGGTACTTCACGCGCACCGTCGAGGGCCAGCAGTACAAGACCCACTGCCGCGTGCCGGCCCTGACCACCGGGGACGACCTCACCGACTGGACTCCCCCCACCGTCGAGGCCGACCAGCCCATGAAGGGCGAAGAGGCGATCCTCGACGGCAACGCCCTGGCCGAGGGCCAGCCGTTCTTCGCCCTCGGCGGCTTCGACCTCTCCGCGGACGGCCGCCACCTCGCCTACTCCGTGGACCACGCCGGCGACGAGCGCTACACGATCTTCATCAAGGACCTCTCCACGGGCGAGCTCCTGAGCGACCGGATCGAGGGCACCGCCGCGGGCCTCGTCCTCACGCCGGACGCGCGCCACCTCTTCTACGTCATGCCGGACGACGCCTGGCGGCCCTACCAGGTCTACCGCCACACCGTCGGCTCCAGCGAGCCGGACGTGCTCCTCTTCGAAGAGCCGGACCCCGCGATGTGGGTGGGCTTCGGCCTCTCGAGCGACCGCCAGGAGCTCGTCATCGAGATCGGCAACTCCGAGGTCAGCGAGCTGCGCGTCCTCCCCCTCGCCTCCGCCTCCGCAGAGGGCGACGACGCCGCGCCCCGCCTCCTCCTCTCCCGCTCCGAGGGCATCCTGGCCTCGGTGGACCCGCTCTCCGTGGGCCACTCGCGCGCCTACCTCCTGACTCACAACCGGGACGGGG
>JAGLBH010000118.1:2524-4993 GCA_018260285.1 Arthrobacter sp.
CAGATGGGGCTGCCGCTCGAGCAGCAGGCCTGGATCACCGTGGTGCCGCACCGGGACGACGTCAAGGTCGACGGGACCGGCGTCACCAACCGCTGGGTGCTCGTGGCCCAGCGCGAGGACACGACCCCCGGCTTTGTGGCGTTCGCGCGGCACGAGGTCGAGGCGCTCGTCGCCGGCTCCGCCCACACGGACCTCATGCCCCTGACGCCGGAGTTCTCCGAGGAGATCTACTCGGTCCAGCCGGGCAGCATGTACGAGTCGCCCTTCCTCACGCTGGCCTTCAACTCCTACGTGACCCCGCAGCGGGTGCTCCTCTACAACCCGGCCACCGGCGAGACGTCGGTGCTCAAGGAGACGGCGGCCCCCGGCGTCGACCTCTCCGCGTACGAGAGCATC
This sequence comes from Arthrobacter sp., assembly GCA_018260285.1. Taxonomy (GTDB): domain Bacteria; phylum Actinomycetota; class Actinomycetes; order Actinomycetales; family Micrococcaceae; genus Falsarthrobacter. Next base: position 2,921 of record JAGLBH010000118.1, read on the forward strand.
CGGGACTGGGCCACGGCCGAGGACGGAACGCGGATCCCGCTGACCGTGCTCAAGCGGCGCGACACCCCGAGGGACGGCACCGCGCCGGGGCTCGTCTACGGGTACGGCTCGTACGAGATGAGCATGGACCCGTACTTCTCCTCGGCCAGGCTGAGCCTGCTGGACCGGGGCGTCGTCTGGGTCACGGCGCACGTGCGCGGCGGCGGCGAGCTCGGGCGCGCCTGGTACACGGGCGGCAAGAAGCTCGCGAAGAAGAACACGTTCACGGACTTCATCGCGGCCACGCGGCACATCTCCTCGGCGGGATGGGTGGACGGCAGCCGCGTGGCGGCCATGGGCGGATCCGCGGGCGGCCTCCTCATGGGCGCCGTGACGAACATGGCGCCGGAGCTCTACCAGGCCGTCGTGGCGCAGGTCCCGTTCGTGGACGCGCTGACCACGATCCTCGACCCCGAGCTGCCGCTCTCCGCCCTCGAGTGGGAGGAGTGGGGCAACCCGATCGAGGACGAGGAGGTGTACGCGTACATGAAGTCCTACACCCCGTACGAGAACGTGCGCCCGACCTCCTACCCGGCCGTGGCCGCGGTGACGAGCCTCAACGACACGCGCGTGCTCTACGTGGAGCCGGCCAAGTGGGTCCAGGTGCTCCGGGAGAACCAGACGGGGGATGCGCCCATCGTGCTCAAGACCGAGATGGACGGCGGGCACGGCGGCGCCTCCGGCCGCTACGAGGGCTGGAAGGACTTCGCGTGGGACGCCGCGTGGATCCTGGGCTTCCTCGGCGCGACGGAGCGCGTGGCGGAGTAGGCCGCAGCGCCCCCTGATTTCCCCCTCCTGCGGATTTTGGGGCGAACGGGGCGGCTCAACGGCTCTGAGCCGCCCCTTAAGACCCACAATCTGCAGAGAGGGAGGGCAGCGGGAGCCTTGACCCGCTGAGGAGTGGCTGGCAGGATACTGACCAATCGGTCAGTTATTGTGACCCAGGCAACACTCTGAGGAGCATTGATGGCCCAGCCCGCATCCGCGCCCGTTCCGCCCCACGCCGCCCTCCCGCCCCACACACCTGCTCTGCCCCACGCCCCCGAGGCGGGCCTCTCGAATGAGGCCGCCCTCACCGCCTCGCGGGAGCAGATCGAGGAGACGCAGCTGGCCCGGCTCCAGTGGACCGTCCGCTACGCCTACGAGAACGTGCACCTCTACCGGGAGAAGTTCGACGCGCACGGCGTTCACCCCAGCGACCTCAAGGAGCTGGGCGACCTCGCCAAATTCCCCTACACGGAGAAGGAGGACCTGAGGAAGACCTACCCCTTCGGCATGTTCGCCGTGCCGCCCCAGGACGTGCGCCGCATCCACGCGAGCTCCGGCACCACGGGCAAGCCCACCGTGGTCGGCTACACGGAGCAGGACCTCTCCCACTGGGCGGACCTCGTGGCCCGCTGCCTCGCCTTCTCCGGGGTGCAGCCCGGCCAGCGGGTCCACAACGCCTACGGCTATGGGCTCTTCACGGGCGGCCTCGGGGCCCACGCGGGCATCGAGCGGCTGGGGGCCACCGTCGTCCCCATGTCCGGCGGGCAGACGGAGAAGCAGATCCAGCTCATCCAGGACTTCGAGCCGGACGCGATCCTCTGCACGCCCACCTACCTGCTCGCCATCGCGGACGCCATGGAGCGCATGGGCCTCGACCCCCGGAATACCTCCCTCACGACGGCCGTCCTCGGGGCCGAGCCCTGGACGGAGGAGATGCGCCGCGAGCTGGAGCGCCTCTGGGACCTCAACGCGTGCGACATCTACGGCCTCTCCGAGGTCATGGGCCCCGGCGTGGCGGGCGAGTCCTGGGAGTCGAAGGACGGCTCCCACATCTGGGAGGACCACTTCCGCCCGGAGATCATCGACCCCTTCGAGCCCGAGAAGGTGCTGCGCGACGGCGAGCCGGGCGAGCTCGTCTTCACCTCCCTCACCAAGGAGGCCCTGCCGATCATCCGCTACCGCACCCACGACCTCACCCGCCTGCTGCCCGGCACCTCCGCCCCGGGCCACCGCCGCATGGGCCGCATCACGGGACGCAGCGACGAC
>JAGLBH010000118.1:5003-5527 GCA_018260285.1 Arthrobacter sp.
GAACCTCTTCCCCACGCAGATCGAGGAGATCGCCCTCGGGGTGGACGGCCTCTCTCCGCATTTCCAGCTGGAGATCACCCGCCCCGGCGCCATGGACGAGCTCACAGTCCGCATCGAGGCCAGGGAGGGCTGCACCCCCGAGCAGCGGAAGCGCGCAGCGGGCGAGCTGGCATCCCTCATCAAGGTGCGCGTGGGGTCGAGCTGCCGCATCGACGTCGTCGACCCCGGGGCCCTGGCCCGCTCCTCCGGCAAGCTCAAGCGGATCCACGACCTGAGAACCCAGTAAAGTCGTGGGGTGACCATCAAGAGCTCAGCGAAACGCGGCCGCCCCGGATACGACCAGGAGACCGTTCTGCAGGTGGCCGTCGAGGTCTTCACCCGCCACGGCTACGAGGCCACGAGCATGGGGATGCTCGCGCAGGCGCTGGGCGTCTCCAAGTCCGCGATCTACCACCACGTTCCGAGCAAGGTGGAGCTGCTCCGCCTGGCGCTCGACGACGCCCTCTCCGCGCTGGAGTCCGCCG
>JAGLBH010000119.1:0-4677 GCA_018260285.1 Arthrobacter sp.
GATCACAGACGTGCTGGAGTCCGCAGCCGCTGCGGCCGGCCTCGAGGGCGCTGAGAACCGTCTCGGGCTGCCTCCCACGCGGCGCGTCGTCGTCGTGCTCGTCGACGGGCTAGGGGTCAACGCGCTCCGGAGGTACTCCGCTCATACGCCGTTCCTCAAGTCCCACCTGGAGCGCCGGAGCACGCTCAGCGCTGTGTTCCCCTCGACGACGGCGGCCTCCCTCACGAGCCTCGGCACGGGGGTGAGCCCGGGCACTCACGGAATCGTGGGGTACGACGTCCTCGCCCGAAACGCCCCCGGGGGGCCGCGCGTCGTCAATCAGCTCGGCAGCTGGGACGCGGACATCTCACCGGAGGAGTGGCAGACCGTCCCCTCGATCTTCTCGCGATGCGACGACGCCGGCCTGCCCGCTTTTACGGTCTCCCAGAAGAGGTTTGCGGACTCGGCGCTCACACGGGCCTCTCTGGGCGGAGGCTCCTTCGTGGAGGCAGGCTCCTCGGACGCGCGCGTCACCGAGACAGCAGGCATTCTCAAGCGGACCAAGCGCGCCCTCGTCTACGCCTACTGGAACGAGGTGGACAAGGCCGGGCACCAGTACGGCATGGACTCGACGCAGTATGTCGAGGCGCTGGAGGACGTGGACTACGCCCTCAAGAGGCTGCACGCCCAGATGCCGGAGGACACCCTCATGCTCATCACCGCTGACCACGGCATGACGGACGTCCCTGTCTCCGGGCGCATCGACTACGCGCAGCACCCGGAGCTTCTGGAGGGGATTGAGTTCACCGGAGGCGAGCCCCGGATGCTTCACCTCTACTGGGACTCGGCCGCTGAACCCGAGCAGCGGGAGAAGACCCTCCAGGCCTGGCGCGAGTTCGCAGGCCCCCGGGCGTGGGTGGGGGAGAAGGACGAGGTCATCGGCCTCGGATGGTTCGGGAGCGTGGCGGACCACGTGCGCGATCGCATCGGCGACGTGCTCGTGGCAGCGGTGGGCGACGTAGCCTACTTCGACGGCCGACGGATTCCGCAGCGCGCCTTCGAGATGGTCGGCCAGCACGGCTCAGTGACGCGGGCCGAGATGAGCATCCCCCTGTTCCAGCTGAGACGCAGCCGCTGAGGAGACGGGACCCGTTCGCTGAGGGGGCGGTACTCGCCCCTCACCGGGTCCGAGGACCGCTCCGAAGCGGGGCGGCTGCTCTGACTCGGGCGGCTACTCTGAGTCGGGCTTGGTTCCGAAGTAGATCTGATCCCAGCTGGGCACGCGCGAGCGGCGGTCCTTGAGGTTCTTCTTCGGGCGGAGGCGGCTGACCGTGGACTCCTCCGGGCTGTCCTGTGCAGGGGACTCCTCCGGGGCCTCATGACGTGCGGCAGCCGCACGCTGACCGTCGGAGATCATCTGTGCGAGCTTGTCGTCTGACTCCTCGTCGGAGCCCAGACGAGTTCCCCGCCTCTGCTGGAGCATGTCCAGGAGCTCAGCGCTGTCGGGAGACTCAGGCGTCTCCTCGGTCCCGGCCGGATCCTCGTCCGGTGCGGCCGCCACGGGGGCGAGCCGGCGCTGCTGGGCGGACTCGAGGGGCTCCAGCTCAGAGAGGAACTGGGCCCAGCGGTTGACGTTGTGCATCGTCTTGCGGAGCGGGTTGAAGATCCACAGGGCCTCCGGCTCGGCGTCGACCAGATCGGTTCCCTCGACAGCTGAGGGGTCGTCCAGGGTGAACTGAACCCGGACGTCCCACTGGTGGTCTGCGCGGCGCCATGCGTCCCACTCGAGGCTCTCCGGGGCAATCCCGCTGAGGGAGGCGCGGTGCTCCACCATGGCGCCGATCGTGACCGGCTGCTCGCCGAAGACCGCCCGGAGTGCGTCCCGCGTCAGCGTGCGGTCTGCGACCTCGATCTCCTGGGCCTGGGACGCCGCGTAGTCACGCTCTGCGCGAACGGGTGCTGCGTAGGACTCCACGCGGTCCAAGGGCAGGCCCGTCTCCTCGGCGATCTCCTCGGCGGAGGCTCCGTGCCGGATCCGGTTCTGAATCTCTCGGGGGGACAGCTTCACGAGCGCAGCGCTCTTGGCCTGACGGGGCCTGCGCGCAGCGGCCCCTCGCACCTCTTCGGTGAGGGGCAGGGAGAAGCTCTCTCCTGCCGCGCTGGAGAGGATGAGCTGGGCCCCGTCGTCGCTCAGGGAGACGAATCGCAGGCTTTTCATGGGTTCTCCTCGAGAAGGTCGATCAGGTGGCTGGAGCGCAGGCGCTGGGCAGACCAGATCGGGTTCTGCCGTGTTCTTGACAGTGTATCGTCTGCCGTGCCCAGGAGGGTGATTCGGAGGGGTCGATGAGTGTTCAGGAGGCAGGACTTCAGCGATTTCTGACACAGTGGGGTCTCCGGGGTGGATATTTGTCTGAAATTCAGTCAGAATCTCTCCGACGTTCCCGCTCGGCCGATGGGCGGGATCACCCTTGGCTTACGATCCCAATGAAGGCAGTGACAGCGACACATGGCAACTGATTACGACGCCCCCCGCAAGAACGAAGACGACATCAGCGAAGACTCCATTGAAGAGCTGAAGGCGCGTCGCTCCGAGGGCCAGTCCTCTGTTGTGGACGAGGACGAGGCGGAGGCAGCGGAGGGCTTCGAGCTCCCGGGCGCTGACCTCTCCGGCGAAGAGCTCATGGTCAAGGTTCTGCCCCCGCAGAGCGACGAGTTCACCTGCACCGAGTGCTTCCTCGTCCGCCATCGCTCACAGCGCATCGAGCAGGCGGACGGCACGGCCATCTGCCGCGACTGCGACGGCGCCTGAGGCTTCTCGCCCGTCTGACTACTCGGCCCGGGGAAGGCTCGCGGCGGCATTGATGGCCGCAGCAAGCTTCTCCGGGTTTCGTGTAGAGATGAGCCAGTAGGGGGTGCTGTCCTGCGGGTCTGTGACCTGCACGCGCACCAGCGGCTGGACCCAGGGCCTCAGGCACTGGTAGGAGAGCGCATTGAACTCAGTGCCGCGGGCCGCCGTCGCCGCGGCGTCCCGCAGGGGCTCGGCGTTGGCGAGGAGCCACGGCTCGATGCTGGCCCGTCCTGCCCGCACGCGGTTCTCTGTGACGCGGATCTCCGGCGTCGTCATGAGGAGAGCGCCCGCAAGGAGTGCGAAGACCACGAGGGCGACGACGACCCCGATGGTCGGGTTGACCATCTCGAAGACGAGGATCCAGGCCCCGCTGAAGCCTGCTGCCACCAGCCAGATCCATGCGGCAGGGGAGAGACGCTCGCTGTACGGGAGGGACACGGGGTGCGCATGCTGTTCAGAGCTCATGTCTCTATCTTGCCGCCTCTCGGGCGGTGAGGCCCATTCGAGCGCCTCTGGCCGCTCCGGGCTCCAGGTCGGAGAGGGAAGGTAAGGTGTTGACGTGCTTGAACGCGACGAGAGTGAACTCATGACAGACCCTCTTCAGATCAGCGTGGTCATGCTTGACCCCGATCTGCCGCTGCCCTCCTACGCCCAGCCCCTGGACGCAGGGGCAGACCTCTGCTCGGCTGAGGACATCGACCTGGCGCCCGGAGAGAGGGCCCTGGTGGGCACGGGCGTCTCGCTGGCGATTCCCGGCGGATGGGTTGGGCTCGTCCACCCCCGCTCGGGCCTGGCCCATCGTGCCGGACTCTCGATCGTCAACGCCCCGGGAACCGTGGACGCGGGCTATCGGGGAGAGATCAAAGTCAACCTCATCAATCTCGACCCCCGCGAGACCGTGGCCATCCGCCGGGGGGATCGCATTGCCCAGCTCCTCATCCAGCGCGTGGCCCACGCGGTCTTCACCCAGACTGACCGCCTGCCCGACTCCGCTCGCGGCGCCCAGGGCTTCGGCTCAACCGGGGGCTTCACCGCCCCCGCAGCACACTCCCAGAAAGGCTAGCCATGGCTCTGTTCGGTTCACGCAAGAAGAAAGTGGAGTCACCGGAGAGCTCCGCGGCCCTCGGGAACGAGCCGGAGACGGTGCCCGAGCCTGCGGTGAAAGCTCCTGCGGCTGACTCCGGGTTCGATCGATCCGCCGGTCCGTTCGACGCGGCCGAGAAGCGAGCCGACGACTCCTACATCGACTTCGGCGGCCTTCTCGTGCCGGCGCCCCAGGGCGGACAGATCCGCCTCGACATCGACCAGAACTCGGACACGATCGTGGCCGTCACCGTGGATCTGGGGGCCTCCAGCCTCCAGCTTCAGGCCTTCTCCGCACCGAAGAGCACGGGTCTCTGGCCTGAGATCCGGGAGCAGATCCGCAGCTCGGTCGCCGCGCAGGGCGGCACCTCGGAAGTGATCGAGGGCGACTTCGGCCATGAGCTCTTCGTCAAGATCCCCGTCACCAGCCAGGACGGCTCGATGGGATACCGCTCCGCGCGATTCCTCGGGGTGGACGGCCCCCGGTGGTTCGTTCGCGGCGTCCTGGGCGGGCCAGCTGCCACGGACGAGAAGGAGGCCGCCCCCCTGGCGGACGTCTTCCGCGGCATCGTCGTCGTGCGCGGCCAGGATCCCATGCCGCCCAAGGAGCTTCTGCCGCTCCGGGTGCCCCAGGGCGCCCAGACGGCCTGAGGGGACAGCCGTGACCGACCGGAACCCCGCAGGGGAGAGCCCCGCACCCGGACAGGACCTCGACGCCCTGCTCGGCAGGGTCTCCGCCAAGGGCAGCGGCGGCCAGCTCAGCCCTC
>JAGLBH010000119.1:4687-5503 GCA_018260285.1 Arthrobacter sp.
TCTGGAGAGCGTGGGCGGTGTCAGGGGGATTCTCGAGACGCTCCTCCCCGGCCTCGTCTTCACCGCCGTCTTCGCCGTGACCCGCGAGCTGTGGCCCGCCATCTGGGCCTCCGCGGCCGTGGCAGCGGTCTTCACGCTGCTCCGCCTCATCCAGCGCCAGACGCTCGTCCAGGCGCTCTCTGGCCTGGCGGGCATCGCCCTCTCCGCGTTCTTCGCCCAGCGCTCAGGGCAGGCGGCTGACTACTTCCTGCCCGGCCTCATCATCAACGCGGTGTGGCTGGCGGGCTCTGTGGCGAGCATCGCCGCACGGTGGCCGCTCGTGGGCCTCTTCTTCGGCTTTCTGCGGGGCGAGAGCCTCGACTGGCGGACCAGCCCGGCGCGGCTGCGGGCCTACAGTGTGGCGACGTGGGTCTTCGCGGGCCTCTTCGCCGTGCGCCTCGCGGTCAAGACCCCCCTGTACCTGGCCGGAAAGGTCACGGAGCTGGGCATCGTCAATGCAGTCCTCGCCACCCCCGCCTACATCCTGGTGCTCTGGGTCTGCTGGCTCATCTCCCGTCCCCGCACCTCCGCGCAGGCCGCCGACGGCGCGCCCGCCTCACACTGAACGGCTCTCACCATGACTCACCCCGCCCCTGAGGTGGGCTCCGTCCTGGAGCTCACCCTCGGCAAGGCCGCGAACGGCGGCTCCACCGTGGCCCGCCCGGCTCCCGACGCCAAAGTGGTCTTCGTCGAGGGCGGCGTGGAGGGGGAGCGCGTCCTCGTCCGCATCACACGCGCCAAGCCCGCAGAGGGCTTCATGCGCGCCACCGTCACCGA
>JAGLBH010000011.1:0-1692 GCA_018260285.1 Arthrobacter sp.
CGGCCCCCGCGAGGGCGGCTTCGACCGTGACCGCGCTCCGCGCAAGTTCGAGGACCGCGGCGATCGCGGCCCCCGCAAGTTCGAGGATCGCGGTGATCGCGGCGGCTTCGGCGGCCGTGACGAGGGCACCCGCGGCAACGACAAGTCGGGCCGCACGCCCCGCTGGTAAGCCGTAAAGTCGGCCAGTAACAGCCGACTTTGCAGTTGATCAACTGCTCTGGTAGAGTTGATCAACGTTGCCCCCGTAGCTCAGTGGTAGAGCGCCATCTTGGTAAGATGGAGGTCACGGGATCGATTCCCGTCGGGGGCTCAGAACTCATGAGGCCCTCGCCGTAAGGTGAGGGCATCATGTCTGTTCGTGGCGGTGTAGCTCAGCTGGTTAGAGCGCACGACTCATAATCGTGAGGTCCCGGGATCGAGTCCCGGCACCGCTACTGAAACCCCTGGAATCCCGCCGATTCCGGGGGTTTTTTCGTGCCCTCATGGGACCAGCGCGCCGCTGGCCCAGCAGCCGACGATTCCCCCCTCCAGCTCAGCCCCTGTGGTCGCTCCAGCACTCGCGACGCCTCTACACCCCCGCTCCTTCCATACACCCCCGGAATTTCAAGGGGTTTTTGGAATATCCGGGGGTGCAGGGGACTGGGCCCCCGAGAACCCGGGGGTGTAGGGGACTGGGCCCCCGAGAATCCGGGGGTGTAGGGGACTGGGCCCCCGAGAATCCGGGGGTGCAGGGGACTGGACCCCCGAGAACCCGGGGGTGCAAGCCCGCAGAGCCCTCCGCGCCAGCAGCGCCCGCGCGAACCCGGATAAGCTGGAGGGCATGAGCATCGCCGAGTCACTTGTGGGGCGCACGTATCCCGCCACCGAGACCTTCACCGTGGGGCGCGAGTCCATCCGGGACTTCGCCCGAGCCGTCAAGGCCTCCCACCCCGCGCACACCGATGTGGAGGCGGCGAGAGCCCTGGGCTACCCCGACGTCGTCGCCCCGCCCACCTACGCGATCATTGCCGCGCAGCGCGCGGAGGCCCGCATGGTCAACGACCCCTCCGCAGGGATCGACTTCTCCCGAGTGGTCCACGCCGAGCAGAAGTTCCAGCTGGACCGGGCCATCGTGGCCGGGGACGAGCTGAGCGCGGAGCTCGTCGTCGAGTCCGTGCGAGTCATGGGCGGCGGCGCGATGGTGACCACCCAGGCGATCATCACAGATGCAGCGGGCCAGCGAGTGGGCGTCACGTCGTCGTCGCTCCTGGTGCGCGCGGAGGAAGGCTGACCATGGCGAACACCCCTGAATTCGAGACTCTTGAGGTCGGCCAGGAGATCGGCGCGCGGGAGATCATCGTCACGCGCGCGGACCTTGTGCGCTACGCCGGGGCCTCCGGAGACTTCAACCCCATCCACTGGAACAGCGACTTCGCGCAGTCTGTGGACCTGCCCGGCGTCATCGCCCACGGCATGTTCACGATGGGCGCCGCAAGCTCCCTCGTGGGGGACTGGGCCGGCGACCCCGGCCGCATCCTCGGCTACAGCACCCGCTTCTCCAAGCCCGTGCCCGTCGAGGACACGACCGGCCAGCTCGCAGAGGACGGATCCCCGCTGCCCGGCGCCATCCTGAGCGTCACCGGCAAGATCGGGGCCCTCGACCCCGAGGCCCGCACTGCCCGTGTGGACCTCACCGTCTCCGCAGGCGGCGCC